>JAQGHK010000696.1 GCA_028288875.1 Phycisphaerales bacterium
ACGTCCGGCGGGCTGGGTTTGAACCCGCCCGCCGGACGCCGAAGAAGAATCACTCACACGTCTGAACCATCCGTACCGGCCTTCGTGTCGCCGGCCTTGGATTGATTCTTACAGTACGAGTTGGAACTGGGCGCGGAGGACGACCTGATCGTCGTCGCCGGCCAGGTAGCCGACGCCGGTCTGGTTGCCCGGGCTGCCGGTCGGCAGATAGTTCAAGTCGACCGTGAACTTCACGTTGTGGTTGTAAGCGCCGTCCGGGCCGAAGTAGTAGTTCGCACCGGCCGTGATTTCGTGGAAGCTGTCCTGGCCGTTGATGTCGTTCTCAAAGTTGAGGTACGAGTAGCGACCGAAGACTTCGACCTTCGGGTTGATCAGGTAACCGACCTGGCCACCGATGCCGAAGTTACTGCTGTCATCAATACCGTTGTAAACGTACAGGCCCTGGGCGAAAGCCGACCAGCCGTCTGCACGCGAGTACTGTGCGTCGACCACTGCGCGGGTGACGTCGGCATCGCCGTTCTGGCTGAAGCTGACACCGGCACCGGCGATCAGCGTGTCTTCCTTGGTGTTCTTGCCGGTCAGGTCCTTATAGGTGTCCCAGTTACCGAAGAACTTGTATTCGAACCGGCCGCTGACGCCGAAGTTGCTGTCGATGCGGCTGGTGGCATCGGGGCCATCGCTATCGCGGAAGTCGGTGTTCTTGCTGTTTTCGCCGTCGTTGAACGACAGGGCAGCCTTGAACGGAGCTTCCTGGCTGGCGTAGCCCACTTCGATGCCCTGCGTACGATCGGTCACACCACCGCCGAGCGCGGCGTCGATGAGCGAACGCTCAACGGCCAGCTGCTTGGTGTCGGCGACGTCGCCTTCGTGGACCCAGCTGTTACGGAACTGACCGAGCTTGACGGACCATTCCTTATCGAAGCTGTACTTCACCCATGCATCAAGCAGGCTGATCGTGCCGACGTTACGGCCGGTGTCGAGCACGATGCTGTAGGCCAGGTTCTTGTCGAACGCCGTGCCATCGAGACGCGGACGCAGGCGGCGGAACTCAAAGCCGTCCTGCACGTCATCGGTGGTGCTGTTGTAGTTGGCGATATTGCGGAACTGGAAGACCAGGCCCGGCTGCATGACGAAGTTGCCGTCAGTGCTCTGGATCTTAAAGCCGTTGTTGTAGCCGGCCGTGAAGGGCGCGGTCTGCAGGAGCTGGCTCTGCTTGGCGGCGTCGGCGGCGACGGCGGCCTGCGAGGCCTGGACCTGGGCCTGGGCGGCCTGCTGGGCTTCGATCTTCGTGATCTGCTGCTGCAGCAGTTCGATCTGAGCCTTCATGGCTGCAGTATCAGGAGCGGTGGTATCGGCGGCCATGCCGAACGAGGTCAGCGTCGCCGAGACGGCGGCTGCGAGAATCCATGCGGAACGCATCGTGAAATCCTTCCCAAAAGTGTTGTCGCACTTGGCGACCGAGAGACTTCCGCACGTCCCTAGCGTGCGGCCCATACAACTGACTTGAACCCTGCCGAGTGATATCAACCTCGACAACGTCGGGCAACTTGTGCAGAGGATGACGATTGTTCCGTCATTCCCGCCAGTGTTCCCTATCTCCAAACTTAAATCAATAGTTAATCTATAAGATTTATAGAAGAACCTGTTTGCTTCGTGTTAACAGCATTTACGGCCGAGGTCGAGGCATTTGGAAGAGTGAGCTGGTTTCCTGATAGTCCGCCGCGTAACCGCAGCGGGCGATCGTCCCGGCAAGGGTCATGTCGAACAGGCCGTCGCGCAGGCACATGGTGGCGATGTGCACCGCTACCACTTGGCCAATGACGACAAAACTTTCGGTCATGCTTCCCTCGATCGTCGGCAATTGGAGGACCTGCACCAGTTTGCATTCCATCGCCGCCGGCGACGCCGCCACGCGAGGCGGTTTCACCAATCGGCACGGTGCGGACTCCAGGTTGGCCAACTCCATCTCACTCTCGCCATGCGGCAGCGGGCGGCACGTTTCGTTCATCGCTTCCGCGAGACGGCGGGTGGCCAGGTTACAGACGAATTCGCCGGTTTCCTGAACATTCCGCAGCGTGTCTTTCCGACCACTACTGCTGAACATCACCATCGGCGGACGATCGCAAACACCGTTAAAAAAGCTGTAAGGCGCAAGATTGACGCGTCCGTTAACACTTACGGTGCTGATCCACCCGATCGGGCGAGGGGCGACGATGGCTTTGAACGGGTCGTGCGGCAGCCGATGGCCGGCGGCGACCTCGTAAAAGTGCGTCTCGGGCATCACGCGCCTTACTTAAGCTTCCCCTGCTCCTTCAATTCCGAAATCCGCACGACGGCGAAGTAGATCGAATACAGGATCAGCCCAGGGATCATGATCACGAACAGCGGCGATACGTAGTAGCTCAGCGCCACGAAGACGGCGAGGAAGATCAGCCAAAGCCACCAAGTCTGCTTATAGAACGCGAGCATCGGATGCATGCCAAAATCATACGCGCGACGCGTCCCAGCCGCGAAGTTCGAAGCGGCCAAATCAAAGTGGGATTTTGTCCACGACGTGTGCGGTTTTGTCCACCTACTATCCACAGCAGGAATCTGAAGTCGGGATTCTGAGGTGTTGTATGACGGTCGCTACGCACACCCTCCACTCGGCCGAGCCCCTGAGCGTTCTTCGGCACCTCCGCTCTACCCAAGCTTGGACACTGGCGATCGTGGCGATGGCTTCCATCGCGATCGGCCTGGTATTGATCCTGATTCGCGGCGAGGACGGCGTGAGCGTCGTGCGCCACGCCATCGGATGGCAGTTCGCCATCTGGGGCGTGATCGATCTGGGGTTTGCGGGCATGGGGATCGCGCAGTCCGTGAAGGTCTCCCGCACCCCGCCCTGCCCTCAGGCGGAAGCCGACGAATTTCTGGGCGCGGAGAAGCTGCTCCGAACGCTGCGGCTGAACCATCAGTTCAACACGATCTACGTATTGATCGGCGTTGCCTTACTCGTGTGGGCCGGCCTCGCCCACAGCCCGGCGCTGCTGGGCCATGGCGCGGGCGTGCTGATTCAGGGCGGGTTTCTGTTCGTCTTCGACCTCGCCTACACCCACCGGTTCGAGCGACTGATGTACGCGCCGGTGGAGTGAGCTTCTGCCCGCACAGTACTGAGCCCACGCAGGTCCTCCCACACGAGTACCTTCCGGTGCCTCTCCCGGCCATATCGGGACAGGGGACAAGATCGCTGTTCCCCACTCGCCAAAAATCGCATTTTTCCCCATTTTTTGGCCGACATTTCGAGGCCGGCGATTAAAATACGGGATGAGTTCTCGCGCTCAGTCGCGGGTAAAATATGCACCCTGCCTGCCCCATCAACATCGCCCCGATCCATCCGCCAGTAGGCCTGCCGCGGATCATCATCGGCCATAAGTCACACGGCGGTCTGGGCAAGCTGCGTACGGCCGGCGCACCTGTTTTTTCGGCCCTACGCTTGGCCGGCCCTGCAGTTAGCTCGCGCTGCGCGTTTGTAAATATGCGGAACAAAATCAGCGCGAAAAAAGTGACTTATGTCACGTCGCTGGTCACACGCCGCGGGCGCGGCTCTTAAGGTTTTCCAACACGTTCATGAAGTTGATGTAGGCGTCATAGGGACTCTCATACGGGCTGAAGTATTTATGCACTTCCCCGTCGGCCCAGAACTTGGTGGACATGTAATAAAAGTGATCGCTCGTGCCGAGCCGACGCCAGTCTTCCCACAGGCCGCCGTCGCCGCGGGCTTTGAGCGTGGGCTCCAGTTTGTTCAGCTCGTGAAGGGCGTTGTTCTGCATCGCGTTGCCCAGCCAGGCCGATAGATCCCGCTCGGTGTCGGCCCAGCTCGTCAGCCGCGGGCAGTTGAAGGTGCCGGCGGATGGAATTTTGGTGACCGCCTCGGTGGCCGTCACGAATTCCGTATCCGGCAGTTCCAGAATCCGGCCGGGCATGTGGTGGAGGAAATCGAAAATGCCGGTTTCCTTCCACTGGTGCTCGCCGAAAGTTTCGTAGTCCATGAACAGATTGCAGACCGAATTCGGCCCCTCAATCTGCCCCACCCGCCGGGCGAATTTTTCTGCCGTCAGCGGATACTGGGCCCAAGTGGTATCGCCGAAGCGGAAGGCGATGTCGTCGCTCAACCGGTAGTTCTTCAGGAGAATCTTCGGCGAATCCAGCCCCGGCGGCGTGTAGATGGCATTGGTGGTGCGGGCCCCGAGCAAATCGTCCACGCCCTCGGCCAGCACGCCGAGATAACCCATATCGCCGGCGATGTTGGCTAGCTCGTTGTTGTAGATCAGTTCGGTGTTTCGGAAGACCTTAGCGTCCTGGCCGAACAGTTCGCGGACCTTCTCGCGATGGCGTTGCACCTGGGTGCGGAATTCGTCGGTCGAATACAGATACGTGAGCGAGTGGTGATAGGTCTCGTTCAAAAACTCCACGCGACCCGTGGCGGCCAGCTTTTTGAAGCTGTCGATCACCTCCGGCGCCTGGCTCTGGAACTGTTCGAGCAGTACGCCGCTGATGCAGTACGAAACGGCGAACCGGCCGCGGTGTTCGCGGATCAGGTCCAGCATCAAAGCGTTGGCGGGCAGGTAACAGCGATCGGCGATGGTCCGCAGCAGGCCGGCGTTTTTGAAGTCGTCAAAGTAGTGACGATCCGTGTCGAAAACGCTGTAACGTCGCAGCCGGTACGGCTGGTGCAGCTGAAAATAGAGACACACCGCGGGCATGCATGCGGGCGGCGGTCACCCGGTGCGTGCGATTCTAATGCGCCTGCGCTAAAAGGGAACAGACGGAATCCGGTCCGACTCCCGTTACCGCTTGCTGCCCACGCGCCGGCTCGCGGCGAAGCGGATCGCCAGGTTCAGCACAAAGATCAGCCCGATCAGCACCAGGATGCCCGCCCAGGCGAGCTTCTGCTGGTCGGGGCTGGGGCCGGTGGCGTAGGTGAAGATCTGGACGGTCAGGCTGGGCATCGGCTCGTTCGGGTCGGTGCTGAGCAGGCGACTGCCGAGGGCGGTGAACAGCAGTGGAGCCGTCTCGCCGGCGACTCGGGCGATGGCCAGCATGATGCCGGTAACCAGCGACCCCGTCGCGGCGGGCATGATGACCTGCAGGATCGTCTCTGCCTTGGTCGCCCCCAAGCCGATGCTGGCCTCGCGGTAATTGCCGGGGACCAGCCGAAGCATCTCCTCGGTCGTCCGGGCGACGATCGGGATCATGATGAACGCCAGCGCCAGTGCGCCGGCATACCCGTTGTAATGACCCAGCGGACGGACCAGCAGTTCGTACCCAAGGATGCCCACCACGATCGACGGCACGCCGGCGAGTACGTCGCAGATGAAGCGGATCGGCGTCGCCAGCTTGGAACCGGTGTCGTATTCGCTGAGGTAAATGCCCGTCAGCAGCCCCAGCGGAATGCCGACGATGCTGGCCAGCGCGATCAGGATCAGCGTGCCCAGCACCGCATGCTTCATCCCGCCGACATCGCCTTGAGCAGCCCCGGTTGGCAGGTGCGTGAAGAAGCCGAGGCTCAGCGAGCTGAAGCCGAGGGTGAACAGGTAGCCCACGACGCAGAGCAGCGTCACCAGGATGACGACCGTGAAGCCGATCGACAGGGTATATGCGACAGCGCTCGCGCCGCGCGTCAGGCGGTCGTGCAGAGAGCGATCGGCGCGGTCTGCGATCATGACGCCCGCCGTGGCCCGCGGCCGATGACGAGGTACCGCGCGACGACATTGAACGACAACGACATCACCAGCAGGATCAGCGCCACCGCGATCAACGCCGAGCGGTGCAGATCCGATTCAGGATTGCCGAACTCATTGGCCAGCAGCGACGACATCGTCTGTGCCGGTTTGAGCGGCGAGAGCGCGATCTGGTTGTTGTTGCCGATCACCATGGTCACCGCCATCGTCTCCCCGGCGGCGCGGGCGAGGCCGAGCATGACGGCGCCGAACAGGCCCGCCTTGGCGTATCCCAGCATCTGCCGGGCTGATTGCCACCAGGTGGCGCCGAGCGCCAGCGTGCCTTCGATCTGCTGCACCGGCACGGCGGCGAGCACGTCGCGGCTGACGGCGGTGATGATCGGCAGGATCATGATGCCCAGCAGCAGTCCACCGCAGAGCATGTCGCGCCCGCTCAGGCCGGTATCGCCGCCGAGGAAGTGGTGGAATCGCTCGCCCACGACTGGCACGTGCGAAGCGATGCTCAGAATCGACGGCTCGATGTACTTCTGCAGCAGCGGCACGAGGACGAACAGCCCCCAGATGCCGTACGCAATCGACGGCACCGCCGCCAGGAATTCGATCAGGAAAGAGACCGGCCCGCGAAGCTTGCCGGGCGCGATGCGGATCAGGAAGAGCGCCGCCCCGAGGGCCAGCGGCACGGCGATCACGAGTGCGATCACCGAACTGACGGCCGTGCCCCAGATGACGGCCAGCGCGCCGAACTTTGCGGGCAGCGTGGTCTGGACCATTTCGCCGTCTTCGTCAAAGACGATCTTGCCGGCGTCATTCCGCTTGGGCACCTGCAGCTCGTTCGGCCGCCACTCGCTGGTCGTCACGAACTGCGTGCCGTACGTCTTGATCGCCGGCCAAGTCGCGTGGATCAGGACGGTCAGCAGGCTCAGCAGCATCAGCAGCACGACCGCGCCGGCCCCCCGAGCGGCAAGTGCGAGGAGCTGGTCCCCGGTGAACGGAAACCCCCGCTTTGTTGCCGTCAGTGACGGAAAGCCTGCGGAGTCTGTAGCGGAAAGTTGGGACATATCTGGTCCCCTCTCCCGTTGTATTCAACGGGAGAGGGTTAGGGTGAGGGCGAGCGGAAAGTTCCCCGGCGGTCGAAGAGGAAGCCCTCACCTAACCTCTCCCGGCAATACCGGGAGAGGAATAAGACGCAACCTATTTCACCGATTGCCCGTTGTACGTCAGGGCGTGGACGGCGGCGAGCGCCTTGTCGGCAACCGCAGGAGCCAGTGGGGCATAGTCCATCGACATTGACAGCTTCTGCCCGCCATCGGGCGACACGGCCCAGGCCAGGAATTTGGCGAGAGCGCCGGCCTTATTGGCGTCTTTGATGTTGCTCAGGTCGTTGTAAACGATCAGGTACGTGAAGGCGGAGATCGGGTAGGCATCATCGCCGGCCTGGTTCCAGATGCCGACGGCCAGCTTCTCGGGCTTCATGCCTTCAGCAGCGCCCGCACCAGCGGCCGACACGGTTTCCGGCGAAGCCTTGATGAACTTGCCGGCCTTGTTCTGCACGAGGGCGAAGCTGATCTTGTTGGCCGTCGCGTAGTTCAGTTCGACGTAGCCGATGCTGCCGGGCGTGCTGCTGACGGCGGCGGCGACGCCGTCGTTGCCCTTGCCGCCCGTGCCGACGGGCCACTTCACCTGGCTGCCCTGGCCGACGGTTTCCTTGAAGGATTCGGACTGCGTGCCGAGGTAGTTGGTGAACACGTAGCTCGTGCCGCTGCCGTCAGTGCGGTAGGCGGGCGTGATGCCGATGTCCGGGAGCGCCGCACCGGCGTTGAGGCCGGCGATCTTGGCGTCGTTCCACTTGGTGATCTTGCCGGCGTAGATGTCGGCGATGACTTCGCCGGTCAACTTCAGGTCGCTCACGCCCGGCAGGTTGTACGCCAGGACCACCGCGCCGGCGGTCGCCGGGATGTGGACGGCTTTGCCGCCGAGGGCTTCGATCTGCTTCTTGTTCAGCGGAGCATCGCTGCCGGCGAAATCGACGGTCTTGTCGGTGATCGCCTTGACGCCGCCGCCGCTGCCGATCGACTGGTAATCGATCTTCACTTCGGGGTGCTCGGCCTGATAAACGGTGACCCACTTTTGATAGAGCGGGTTCGGGAACGTGGCGCCGGCCCCCTGCAGGCGGACATCCGCGACGGCAACGGTCGCGCCACACAACATCAATGCGGTAAGCGTGCGAACGGAAGTGCTCGAACCCATCAGGGCGAGCGAGAGGATCCACTTTTTGAGCGTGCGAAACATGGTCGGTTTCTCCTTCGAGGTCAGAAGGCTAAACCGGCTGTGTTAATGCTCTATGAGCGCCGGGAGAGGGTTTGCCCCAAAGCAAACGTCCGATATTCAGACGGCGTGGAGGTGGCGGATAATGCGGCCGCTTTGAACGTAAACGATGTCCTCAGCGATGTTTGTGCAATGATCGCCGATGCGTTCGATGTTCTTGGCGACCATGATCGTGCTCAGGTCGCGGTTGGCCCGGTGTTCGCTTTCGAGGCTGCTGAGGCTTTCGGTGATGATCTGGTGGTACAGCGCGTCCAGCACGTCATCGGCCTTCAGAACCTGTTCCGCCAGCGACAGGTCGCTGAGGTTGAAGGCGTTCACCGTGTCTCGCAGCGTGGCGACGGCGGTGTTGGCCATCAGGCGCAGGTCGGTGCTGACGAGGTAGTCGCCCATGCTGGCCAGCAGCGGCACGCGCTGGGCGATGTTCACGGCACAGTCGGCGATGCGTTCGAAATCGCCGTTGACCTTGATGATCGTGGTAATCAGCCGCAGATCACACGCGGCCGGCTGATAGCGGGCGAGCAAGTCGATGGCCTGCTTTTCGACGAAGACTTCTTCTTCGTCGATGCGGTTATCGAACTGCACCGTATCGTTGGCGAGGTTCACATCGAGGTTGACGATGGCTTCGACGCTCTGGTCGACGATCTGCTGCACAAGCGCGGTCATGCGCGCGACGCGGCCGCGCAGGGACTCGAGCAGGTCTGTGAACTTGATCGCCATCTTATGTTGCCCCTCTTAGCCGAATCGTCCGGTGATGTATTCTTCGGTCTGCTTCTGGTTCGGATTGGTGAACATCGTGCTGGTCTCGTCGTACTCGATCAGCTTGCCCAGGTAAAAGAACGCCGTGCGATCGCTCACCCGGGCAGCCTGATGCATGTTGTGGGTGACGACAATGATCGTGACCAGCTTTTTCAGGCCGACGATCAAGTCTTCAATTTTGGCGGTGGCGATTGGATCGAGCGCCGAGCAGGGCTCGTCCATCAGCAGCACGCTGGGCCGGGTTGCCAAGGCGCGGGCGATGCACAGCCGCTGCTGCTGGCCGCCGGACATGCCCAGGGCACTGGTGTGCAGGCGGTCCTTGGCTTCATCCCAGATGGCGGCCTTGCGGAGGCAATCTTCGACAATAGCGTCGAGCTCCTGCCGCTTCTTCACGCCCTGCAGGCGCGGGCCGTAGGTGACGTTCGCGTAGATGCTGGTCGGGAACGGATTAGGCTTCTGGAACACCATCCCCACCTGGCGGCGAAGGGTGACCAGATCAACGCCCGACGCGTAAATATCCTGACCGCCGATTTTCAGTTCACCGGTGACCCGGCAGCCGCGGACCATGTCATTGATGCGGTTGATCGACCGCAGGAACGTGCTCTTGCCACAGCCGCTAGGGCCGATGAAGGCGACCACTTCGTTCGTGCTGACGTCGAGCGAGACGGATTTGATCGCCTCAAACGCGCCATAGAACACGCTGACGTTTTTCGCCTCGATCAGGGCTGGTCGTGGCGCGGCATCGGCCTGCGGAAGCGCGGCCGGGGCGGGCATCGGGCTGGGGGCGAGATCAGGCAAAGTTGCGGTAGTCATGGCCAGTTACGGGGTTAGCGTAGCGACCTACCCGCGGCGGACCAAGGGATTTATGAAAACTTAACGCAGTCCGACAACGCCAGCGACCAGCACGGCCGCAGCGCCCATGAACAGACCGACTTGAAGCAGGGAGGACACGATATCAACAGAACGCACCGGCATGAAGGAACTCCGTTCACGAGCTCGATCGGCCGGGCACTCCTCGCCCGCTCGCCCGTACATCCGTGGGCGGCCTCTCGACACTGAACGTATCGGCGAAGCTCCCGGAAATGCTGCACAGGGAATTGTTCTCAGGATTTACGGAAAGCCCTTCTCGTGCCCTCGCCCGGTATTGCCGGGAGAGGGTTAGGGTGAGGGCTGGCGACGAAAGACTTAAC
>JAQGHK010000697.1 GCA_028288875.1 Phycisphaerales bacterium
TCGCTGGTCTACGTCGACCCGCAGCATTCCATGACCAACGGCCCCGGCCTGCCCAAGTGGGCCGTCAGCAGCGTGCAGCCCGGTCGCGACGATCAGGGCGGCAACTCCGTTAACTTCAGCTTCGACGCCAAAGGCGGCCAGCTCTTTGGTGAATTGACGAACCGCTACAAGGCCGTCCAAGGCAAGGTTTACAACCTCGCTCTCGTGCTCGACGACAAGCTGATCAGCGCCCCGACGCTGCCGGATCGGCCGATCTCCAACAACGTTCAGATCACCTCGCATAACGGCGGCTTCGCCAAGAGCGAACTGGATTACCTCGTCACGACCCTGGCGGCCGGCTCGCTGCCCGCCCAGCTGACGGACGAACCGATCAGCGAAGTGACCGTCGGCCCGCAGCTGGGCTCGGACAACCTCAGGGCCGGTCTGGTTTCCTGCGCGTTGGGCCTTGTGATCGTCGTGATCTTCCTCGTCAGCTACTACTACTTGAGCGGCGTCGTGGCCTTCTGTGCCGTGCTGGCGAACCTGGTGCTGATCCTTGGCGCGATGGCGATCATCAACGCCACGTTCACCCTAGCGGGTGTCGCGGGCGTGGTCCTGTCGGTGGCGATTGCCGTCGACGCCAACGTGCTGATCTTCGAACGCCTGCGTGAAGAGCAGGCCCGCGGCCTGGGCCTGAAGATGGCTCTGCGGAACAGCTACGACCGCGCGTTCAGCGCCATTTTTGACGGTCAGGTGACGACGGCGATTTCGTCGGCGTTCCTGTACGTCTTCGGTTCCGAAGAAGTGCGCGGCTTCGGCCTGACGCTGCTGATCGGCATCGTCACCAGCCTGTTCACCTCGCTGTACGTCACCAAAACGATCTTCGGCATCATGGTTGACAAGGGGCACCTGAAGGACCTGTCGAGCTTGCCGCGTACGTTCCCGAACTGGAACAAGGCGCTGCACCCGAACGTCGACTGGATCAAGCTGTCGTGGGTGTTCATTGTGTTCAGCATCGTCTTCATCGGTGGCGGCCTGATCTGCTTCGGCATCAAGGTGCATGAAGGCCAAGCCTTCGATATCGAGTTCTCTGGTGGCACGGCCGTCCGGGTGGCGCTCAACGCGCCAAGCGGCAGCGAACAGCCGCTGGACCGGGCTCAGATGCAGAAGATCGTGGATGAGGAAAGCCTGAAGCGGCCGACGGACTTGGCCGCGCCGCGCGTCGTGGCCCTCGGCACGAACAACCTCGATTACGAGATTTCGACGCCGACGACCGACGCCAAAGCCGTTCAGGCCGCGGTCATCGAAGCCATCGGCCATCGTCTGAACATTGCCAAGCCGAGCACGTTTGAGGCCGTCAGCGAGGACTACTCGGCGGTGGAAAATCGTGTCGTCTACCCGATTGAATCCGCCCAGGCGAAAATCCCCGGCGTGCCGAGCGATATCGCCCAGGCCAATGTCGGCGGGGTGGTGGTGCTTCTGAACAACCTTAACCCGCCGCTGGACGCCAAGACGATCCGCGCCCGCATCACGGCCCGCGCCGATCAGGAAAAGACCGACGCCCGGCCGGAAAAGATCGAAGTCGAACCGACCAGCAGTGACAACACGCAGTTCGCGGTCATCTTCTCCGACTCGCGTTATGCGTTCGATGCCGCCGACGTGACCAAGCAGCAGGCCTGGCGCTCCAGCCTGGCCGGCCCGGCGTGGCAGATCACCAAGGACGCGGTCAACAACCCGCCGCAACTCAGTGGTGTGACCAGCTTTAACGCCCAGGTCGCCGACGAGGCCAAGTGGAACACCACGATGGCGCTCGTCTTCAGCGTGCTCGGCATTCTGGCTTACATCTGGATTCGCTTCGGCAACTTGAAGTTCGGCACGGCCACGGTCGTTGCTGCGGTGCACGACGCGCTATTCGTACTGGCCGCCATCGGGTTCAGCCATTACATCGGGGCGATCGGGTTTATCGAGAAGGCGCTGCTGATCCACCCGTTCCGCATGGACCTGACGCTGGTGGCCGCGGTGCTGACCGTTATTGGTTACTCGCTGAACGATACGGTCGTGATTTTTGACCGCGTTCGTGAGAACCGCGGCAAGTTCGGCACGCTGAGCCGGAAGGTCGTGAATGACTCAATCAATCAGACCTTCAGCCGCACGCTACTGACCGGCGGGACGAGCATGGGTATTTTACTTGTGATGTATTTACTTGGCGGAGAAGGCATTCACGGCTTTACATTCGTGATGCTGCTTGGCATTATCGTCGGCACTTATTCTTCGATCGCTGTCGCGTCGCCGTTGCTGCTTGTCGGCAACCGCAGCGAGGCGAAAGTGACGGGCATCACGCCCGTGTCACCGGCGACCGCGGGATAAGTTAACGATCGAACCGGGGCTTGGCAGGATGCGAAAGCCCCGGCGTTCGTGAGAACGGCTGGTGTTCTTGGATGGCAACCGCCGTCCGCCAGCCACACTCGCGGACGAATCATCTCTCGCGCCTTGGGAAGGGAGTCCCTAGTGCTGGTTCTTCGCAAAGAAATCAAAATCGGCATCGGTGCCGGTCTGACAATCCTCGGCATTGCCGGGGTTTACGGCCTCATGGCTTCGCTCAGCAACAATGGTGCTGACAAGAAAGACCAGTCGGCCATGGTCGACAACGGCAAACCCTCGGACAACAAAGGTCTGGACGAGGCGATTAACGGTCTTCCGGACTCCGAGAAAGTCGTTCCGTCTGGACCGATTGCCAAGGGTCCTGACGCCAAGACGGTTGACCCGTTTTCGGAAAGCCAACGGACCGACGGCAATCCGAACAACGACGCCGTCCTGAGCGCGCTCAAGACGGGCACCCTCGGCGACACGAAGCTCAACAACAGTTCGCACAACGGCGACATGACGGTGGTCAAAGCCCCGTCGACGCCGCGGGCCGAGAGCAAGCTCGTTCAGCCCAGCTCGCTGGAAGGCCTGACGCCGATCGAGCCGGCCAAGACGGACAACCTGTCGGCTTCGCACACGAAGTCGACCGGATCGAAGTCGACCGAGCCGAAATCCACCGGCACGGTCGCCGGCGGTTCCA
>JAQGHK010000035.1 GCA_028288875.1 Phycisphaerales bacterium
GCCTCGCCCGGCACGCCGGCGGCGCTGGCTGCCGTCGCTCGCGAATCCGGCGATCCCGCCCGCTTGGCCGACGCACTGGCCGCGACGGAACTCGCCCTGGCGGAGCGTCCGAGCGATACCGACATGCGTCTGCTGCAAGCCGGCCTGCTCGCCCAGCTCGGCCGCCGCTCCGGTGCGGAAGCCGCGCTGCGCGTGGTGCTCGACGCCCGGCCCGACTCGGCCCCCGCCGCCAATGACCTCGCCTGCATTCTGCTCGACCGAAAAAATGAAGGCCCTGAGCCAGAGGCGATTCGCGCCGACCTGATCCGCGTTGATCTCGCCGAGGCCGAGCAGTTGTCGCGCCGCGCGATCGCGATTGCCCCGATGGCCGCGGCGTTCCATGACACGCTGGCACGGATTCTTGCTCGTACCGGCCGATCGGACGAGGCCCGCCGCTCGTTTGAGACGGCCATTCAGCTCGACCCCACGCTGGCTGCCGCCCGCAACGGCCTATCGCAGTTGGATAGCCAACGGGCCATGACGGAATAGTCGCGGCTTGGGTCTGCTAGTCGCCCAAGTCGCGCCCTTTCAGCGGGGCAAATTCGCCTTCAGTCCGCTCCGCCAGCCCTCCGGCAATTCCCTGCAAGAAACTCAGCTTTCGCCCGACTGCGACGAAACGGCAATCTGGGTAAAATTTTACGAAAAAAGAGCACTTTAGCGGCGTCTTTTGCTGCATGACCGCAAGCGATACGACCGATAAAACTTGCATTCCGGTCGAGATGACGGCACTTTAACTGCGTGGCCGCTTGTTGAGGGCACCGATGACACGAATGCATTGCTCAATCTTCGTCCTGGCCTTCTCGATGGTGCTCGCATCGTCTGCAATCACGCAGGCGGCAGACGCCTCCCCCCCAGCCCCTGATCTCACTGATCGCCTGACCGATGTTCCGATCGTCCCCCTGCCCCCGGCCGTGTATGGCTCCGTGGCATCCGTGGGCCTGATGATCGCGCTGCGCTATTCGCGGCACCGCCGTTGGATCACATTGCGATAATCGCAACAATCCGCACTTCGTGAACATCCCGTCTACAGATAATAATGAGCTGGCGAGCTCATTCTTTTGACTGAGAACGCTCGCGCCTAAGGTTATTGGAACGGGAATAATGCCTTGATCCGCCTGTCGAGGCTCGTATGATGTTGTGACGGATTGCCGCAACCGCGCGGTGGGTCCGAAGTACACCGTGCACGCACGCCGCAAGAGCCTTTTCGCCCCCCTACCGCAGCGATTCAACGTCGCTCCCCCGGTCCGGTGCGAGGTGCGTACCCTGTTCGCCGACGGCCCACCCCGGGCCGTTTAAGTTGTTCCTCGCGTCGTGATTTTGCACTCCGCCGCCCCGGTGTTGCCGGGACCGCTGTCCAACCCAGGTTCCCATGCAGACGTTTGACTTCGTTAACCGCGCCAACGCCGACTTCATCGACCAGCTCTATCGCCAATACAAGAACGACCCCGCGTCGGTCGATGAGCAGTGGCGTGCCTATTTTGCCGGCTTCGAAATGGGCGCGGCCCGCACCGATCTGAATAGCGTTTCCGGCGGTCAGCCCAACGCGCAGGAAAGCTCTGATCCTGAATACCGCGCCGGCATTTATGACCTGGTCCACACCTATCGCGAGCTCGGCCACTACAGCGCGGACCTGGACCCGCTGAACCTCGTCAAGCGCCCGCCGCACGCGATGCTGGAGCTGTCGAACTTCAACCTGACGCAGAACGACTTCGACCGCAACGTCGGCCGCGGCAGCTTCGGCGGGCAGACCGACGGCACCCTGCGCGATCTGATCGAAAAGCTTCGCCTCACCTACTGCTCGAGCATCGGTGTTGAATTCACCGGCATCGGCAATCAGGAACAGCGCGAATGGCTGCAGCAGCGGATGGAATCGACTTACAACCACCCGGAACTGAATACTGCCGAGCGGAAGCAGATTCTGTTTCAGCTCATCGCGTCGGAAGAGCTCGAACAATACCTCGGCCGTGCGTTCATCGGGGCCAAGCGGTTTTCGATCGAAGGCGCGGAATCGCTCGTGCCGATGCTGAACAATCTGGTCGAGCACGCCGGCTCCGGCCTCGGTGGCGAGGCCGCCGTCATCGCCATGGCCCACCGCGGCCGCCTGAATGTGCTGGCCCACGTGCTCAACAAGCCGTACGAAGCCATCCTGTCTGAATTCGCCGGCACCAGCGCCCGCCCCGCCGGCATTCAAGGCGACGGCGACGTGAAATACCACCTCGGCTACGCCAACGCCCGTGCGCTGCCCGACAAGAGCCAGATCAAAGTCTCGCTCTTACCGAACCCCAGCCACTTGGAACTGGTCAATCCGATCCAGCAAGGCATCGTCCGCTGCAAGCAGGAATTCCTCAACGACACCACGCGTACGAAGCTCGTGCCGCTCTGCATCCACGGCGACGCCGCCTTCTGCGGCCAAGGCATCGTGGCGGAAACGCTCAGCCTCTCTGAACTGCCCGGCTACGAGACCGGCGGCACGATCCACCTGATCGTCAATAACCAGATTGGCTTCACCACCCCGCCGCGGCAGGGTCGCTTCACGCCCTACTGCACGGACATGGCCAAGGCGATCCAAGCCCCCATTTTCCACGTCAACGGCGACGATCCCGAAGCCGTTGTCCACGTGGCCAAGATCGCCATCGAGTTCCGCCAGAAGTTCAAGGTCGACGTCATCATCGACCTCTGGTGCTACCGACGGCACGGCCACAACGAGCAGGACGAAGCCAGCTTCACCCAGCCGCTTATGTACAAGGCCATCGCCAAGCACGAGACCACGCGCAAGCTGTACGAAAAGAGCCTCCTCGAAAACAAGGTGCTCACGCAGGCCGACTTTGATTCGATGAAGAAGGTCGTGCTAGATCGCCTCACCAGCGCCCGCGAACTGGCCAAGGAAGTGCGCCCGCGCCTGAAGGTGCCGCATTTCAGCGGCGTCTGGACCGGCTTCGGTCCGGCCGGCGAAGACTGGACCGCCGACACGAAGGTGAAGAAGGCCGCGCTCGAAACAGTCATCGCCTCCTACGACAAGGCGCCCAAAGATTTCACGTTCCATCCGAAGCTGGAAAAGACCGTCGTCGCCGCCCGCAAGGAGGCCGTGAAATCCGGCAAGGGCATCGACTGGGGCACCGCCGAAATGCTGGCGATGGGCACCCTGCTCAACGAAGGCAATCGCATCCGCTTCGTCGGCCAAGACGTCGAGCGCGGCACATTCAGCCATCGCCACGCCGTCTATCACGATTACAACACCGGCGAAACTTACACGCCGCTGCAGCATGTCGATCCGAAGCAAGGCAGCTTCTTCATCAACAACAGCATGCTCAGCGAAGAAGCCGTGCTGGCGTTCGAATGGGGCTACGCCTCGGCCGACCCGCGCAACCTCGTCATCTGGGAAGCCCAGTTCGGCGACTTCGTCAACGGCGCCCAGGCGATCATCGATCAGATCATCGCCGCCGCTGAATCCAAGTGGGCCTACATGAACGGCCTCGTGATGCTCCTGCCGCACGGCTATGAAGGCGCCGGCCCCGAGCACAGCAATGCGTACGTGGAACGCTTCCTCAGCCTGTGCGCCGAGGAAAATATGCAGGTGGCGATGCCCTCTCTGCCGAGCACGTACTTCCACCTGCTGCGTCGTCAGCAGCACCGGAAGTTCCGCAAACCGATGGTGCTGTTCATGCCGAAGAAACTGCTCCGCCTCGCCGAGGCCAGCAGCAATATTGAGGAACTCACCGACGGCCAGCTTCGCCTCGTCATCGACGACCCACACGTCACCGACGCCAACAAGGTCAAACGCCTGCTCTTGTGCGCCGGCAAGGTCTACCACACCCTCAACAAGGCCCGCCTGGAGAACAAGGTGGAAGACGTGGCGATCGTTCGCCTCGAGCAGTTCTACCCGCTCCCCAAGCCCGAGCTGGTGGCCGCCCTCAACCGCTACAGTCGTGTGAGCGAAGTCAGCTGGGTCCAGGAAGAGCCGCAGAACCGCGGGGCTTGGAGCTTCATCCAGCCGCACCTGCGGGCCATGCTCCCCGACGTCCTCGTCAGCTACCACGGCCGCGAAGCCGCCGCCAGCCCCGCCACGGGCTCCGCCGCCATGCACGAAGCCGAGGAACGCGAACTCGTCGGCTCGGCACTGGAATTGCCGAGCAAAGTCGTCACCCCGGCCGTGCCGACCGCGAAAACAAAGGTCGGGGCGAACGGGTCGGATTAAGGGCGAACAACCTGCGAAGGGTAAACAGGCGTTATCCTTCGCAGGTTATTACTAATTATCCGGATCAAGTCCTGTGCAATACACGGTGCGATCGCCCACCCAATACCTGTTCCGCACGCTCCGAATAATGACGAAGTACGCGCCGGTGACGTTGTTCACCTGCTCGGTTGTCGCTTGGATCTGGTCAGTTCGTGGTGGCGGATCTGTCACCTTTACCACACCACTCGTTCATCCCTTTGGAATTCACCACCGAGAGATGAAGCCCGTGTCGGCGACGGCGCGATTCTCCTTGGCACCACTGGATGGTTTGAAACATCACCAGGCAATCTGAAGACGATCCTCCGAGTTCGCGGATACTGGCCGCAATTTCACCTCACGCATTTTCTGCCTGAACGCTTGAACGTCATAAGTTTTGTCGTTGAGGTCCAGCCCAGCGAAACAGTGGTTAGCCCCGGGATCGGTGCGGGA
>JAQGHK010000054.1 GCA_028288875.1 Phycisphaerales bacterium
AAACGCTGCCGGGCCATTCGAGTTGTACGAATCGGCCGAAGTCGAATTTTTCAGGCCCGGCGACGGCGAGCGATCAGGCCAAAGGCGGCGACGCCGGCGAGGCCGAGCGAAGCCGGCTCCGGGACGACGGTGATATCGCGGACGAACAGGCCGCCGCCGATCAGGCCGCTGGTGGCCGAGCCGGTGATGTTGGTCAGGCCGCCGGTGGCCAGATTGATGGCCGAGAACTGGCTGTAACCGTTACCACCCTGTTGAAGGGCGACATAGGCAACGCCCGAGCCACCGCTCACATCAAAACCGAGCAGGCCGCTGACATCGATCGCATTGCCGAGCGAATCCTTCAAACTGCTGACGGGGGTGAGGGTCCCCACATTCGCGTTCATGGTGTTCAGCTGGTCATTGCCGGCGTCGATCGCATAAAGCACGGTCGACGTCGCGCCGGCCAAATTATTGGTGTAGGCGATGCCAGCAATGTTCGGGTTCGGTGTGCCCACGCTGTAGGCGATCGCACCGTCGATGTTGGTCACCGCGCCCGTGTTCGGATCTACGCGAAGATTCTGGTCGGCATCGCTGACGATGCGGAAGCGGTCGACGGTCGGGTTAAAATCGATGTCAAAGCTGGTGCCATTGAGCTGCGGCGTGATCGGTCCGCCGACGAGGGTGGCGGCACCATTCGTCGGATTGAGCGTGTAAACGCGGCCGGTAGAGCCGACGCCGAAGATCACGCCCGCGCTGGCGGCGGGGTTCGGCCGCGTATCAATGCCGACGATGGATTCATTGGCCTGCAGGCCGCTGATGAACGAGCCCGTCAGGATGGTGCCCGGCGTGGCCGAATCGAAGCTGAATAGATTATTATCGGTCGTGAGGCCGTAGATCAGCTCGGCCTGAGCGGTCGACGCACCCGTCGATGCCAGAAACAGACCGACGCCAACAACAGGCAGAACCTTGGTCGCAAATTTCGTGATCGACATGACTTTGCATCTCCCCTTCGACTCCGCCTCGGAATCGGCACAGAGCGCCCTCGCCAGAACGCTACTCAGAAGGCCGAAATAAACCGCTTACGAAGACCGACGCCAAGCTATAGAAATGACGGCCAAATGCCGCAATTTGCCCTAATTTTCGCGTCCGCCATCGAAGACACTACCACATACGGAACGGGCGACCAAGCAGATTTTAGAAAAACTGCCTGATTTTCGACTTTCACGATATTCAGAAACTTGAACCCGCGAAGCCCAGTGCTTCGGGGTTTTAGGCAGGCAGGATGACCCCAATGGGATTTGAACCCATGTCGCCGCCGTGAAAGGGCGGTGTCCTAGGCCACTAGACGATGGGGCCGACCTCGCGCCGACGGCAAGCGTCAGAATCGGGATTTCAACCCCGCGCGATGGCCGGAGGATACGCAAACCGGCCGATCCGGTCAATCAACTGGAGTCGAGACTTCGCAATCCGGCACATTTTGCCACTTTCGATGGTCAACCGTTCAGAATCCCCGGCTGACCCTCCGCCTGTTTAGGGGTTTCCCAGTAGTCGTTCATCAACTCATTGCCTCCGCTGGCCGATCAGCCCAGAGGGCCGCGCCGTTTTGCGAGCCTGTCGTTGTGCAATGGATGTGGAGTGTTGTTGATGAATCGTTCGATTCGTTCCCGCCGAGCCCAAGTTGGTCGGCCCGCGGTTGAAGCCATTGAGCCCCGCCGGCTGATGGCCAGCGTCCCGGTGACCAACAACAACGACGCCGGTCCCGGCAGCCTGCGCGCTGCCATCCTGGCCGCCGCTGCGAATGACACCGTCGACCTCACCGCCCGCACCGGCACGATCACGCTGGCCAACCCGTTAATCATCAACCGTGCGCTGAATGTGGTCGGCCCCGGCACCGACGTTCTGACCATCAGTGGCGGCGACACGACCGGCGGCTTTTCGACCTACAACGGATCGCGGCTGGCGATCTCGGGCCTGACACTGTCACACTTCACCGCCAATGCCGGCGGCGGCACGGGCGGCGGTGCGGTCTGCGCGATTTTCACCAATGGCGCGTCTTTCTTCCTCGACCACGTCAATTTCAATAACAACCACATCAGCGGCAAACCCTACGCTCCGGCGGTAACTCTCGAACGGGCGGGAACGCTGTCGATGGTCGACTGCAACGTCACGGATAACACCGGTGAAAGCAGCGGTGGCGGCGTCTACACCTACGGCAGCCAGTTCTCGGCGGTGCGATGCACCTTCGCTCGAAACACCGCACTCTACGGCGGCGCGGGGCTGAAGCTGATCTTCAATACGCTCGACGAGCTGATCACCTGCACCATCGCCGAGAATACGGCCGACGGCGGTAGCCAGTTTTTCACCAACGGTGCGGGCATGTCGTGTGCCAGTGGCGGCACCCTGACGATGACCAACTGCACCATCGTCCGAAACAACTCGATCCATACCGGAAACTCGATCTCCGGCGGCGGTCTCTACATTCAATTGCCAAGTGTCGCCGCCGGCCGCAGTGTGACGCTGACGAACACCATTGTCGCCGGCAACATCAATGGCTCGCGCGGCGATCTCGCGCTCGGCAGCGTCACAGACCCGTCGATCTTCCATGCCCGCAATTGCCTTATCGGCGACGGCGATGGCAGCGGCTTGATCGACGGTGCTGATGGCAACCGCGTCGGCACGCGGGCGGTGTTGCTGGACGCCCGACTCGGCACGCTCGGCATTCACGGCGGCACGACGGCGACAGTGCCACTGCTGCCCGGCAGCCCCGCGATCGATACCGGCGCGCCAGCGGCGGATGTGCCGGTCGTCCCATTGGCCGATCAGCGCGGCATCGAGCGCCTGGGAAATGCCGACATCGGCGCGTACGAAGTTCACCCCATCGCCCCGGTGTTTCTCGACGGGCCGATGCGAAGTGCGTCGGCCGGGCCGTATTACGTCGTGGCCGTTCACACCTCCGACGTCGATCGGGATGTCATTTCGATCAGTGGGACCGGTCTCCCGCACTGGCTGACGCTGACCGACCAGCACGACGGCACCGCCACGATAATCGGCATGCCGTCCGTATCCGACGCCGGCACCGTCACGTTCGCCATCAATGCCTCGGACGGCCAGTCGACCACAACGCAGTCCTGGACGGTCGAGGTAGCCGCCTTACCGCCCGTGCTATTTCCGCCCATGACCTTACCGGCCGCGACGGCGGGGGAGCACTACTCGGCGGTGATCACGGCCGTCGTGGGCGGCAGTTTCGGCTATTCGATTGAGGGCCGACTCCTTCCCGATTGGCTGACCCTCACCGACCGAGGCGATGGCACCGCAGTGCTCGATGGCTTGGTCCCGGCTCAGGCGTCCGCGTCGCTGAATATTGGAGTGTTCGCCGCGCCCGGTCGAACGGGT
>JAQGHK010000111.1 GCA_028288875.1 Phycisphaerales bacterium
TCGCGATGGTCTGAACCATTGAGGAAATAGCGTATCAGCGGCCGGCCTTAACTGTCAAGATCGGGGTCGGGCACGTCAAATCCGCCGATGGCCTCATCGATCACGGGCTTGATGGTGTCGAACGTAAACCCTCGCCGCAGCAGCATTCCCATCAGCCGCCGCCGGGCCACGTGCGGTTCCAGCCGGGCGAGGGATTGCATTTTCTTCCTGGCCAGTTCGCGGGCGGTGGCCATGGTGTCCTTCGATTCGTACACCTCTTCCACGGCCCGGCGGGCGGTTTCGCGGTCGACGCCTTTCTTGGCCAGTTCCATGCGGGCGCGGTAGGGGCCGTGGTGTTTGTAGGTGGCCGCGCTCTCCGCCCGGCTCTCGGCGAAGCGGGCGTCGTTGACGTAGTTTAGTTCTGTCAGTTGGTCGAGCACGCTTTCGATAATCGTGGGGCCGTACTCGGCGCGAGTGAGTTTGTCCTTTAACTCTCGGCGGCTCTGCATGCGCTTTTCGATGTAACGCATGGCATGATCGAAGCATTCTTGTCGGGCCGAGCCTTTCTGAATCGCTTCCACATCCTCGGCCGACAGTTGCTGGCCTTCATGCAGATGAAACTTCGCGACGACGTTGAGGTTCACGCCAAAGGCGAACGCGCCGTCGAGAAAGATCGAACGGCGATTCGCCCGTTTTTTCTGTTCGACGATTTTGGTGACAGTGGGCATCAGGCAATTTGGCCGTGCAGAAGTCCGAAGTAGAGCGCCCAGAGTATGCCATACGCGACGCAGGTCGCTGCCACGCAAAGGCGGGTGACGACCAAGGCATAGACGATCGCGGCCCGCCGCGCCCCGTCCGCGATCAGGATCGACACCGTCGGCAACAGGCCGAATGATGCCATGTTCTCCCGGCTCAGCCGCCCGCACGCGCAGCCGTGCAAGGCCAGCATGTGATTGGCCGCGAGCTTCTGCGACCACCACGTCGCGAAGCCAACAATGGCGACGCCCATCAGCGCAAACCCGAAAGCCACGCCGCGATTCGATTCCGGCGATCGGCCAGACGTCGGAATTACCGCGTCCGCCGGTTCGATAGGCGGCGTTGCGTCGTCCAGCATCGCTGGCGGGAAGGGCAGGGCGTCCTTCGGCGATTGATCAGCGTGATGTTGATCGGCGTAATCCGGTTCCATTGCTCGACCTCCGAGCAGGAGAACCTACCGCTTCTTCTTTTTATTCCGATCCTTCGGCGCCTGCCATCCGCTTTTCTTCGTCCGCAGCAAGTTCTGGCCGCCGGGTTGGGCGATGGCGCCCAGGTCGCCGCTCATCAGGCCTTTCATCATCCGCATACGGTTCATGACACCCATGCCGCCGACGGCGCGCATCATGCTGCGGCTCATGTCGAACTGCTTGAGGAACTGCCCGACAACCTGAACATCAACGCCCGCGCCTCGTGCGATACGGCGGCGGCGCGGGGCGTCGATCATGTCGGGCTTCTGACGCTCCTTGCGGCTCATGCTGTCGTACATCGCCTGCATGCGGCCCATGTGGTTTTCGACGTCCTGGCCGCCCATGTTGGCCTGCTTGGCCATCTCGCTCATGCCGGGAATCATGCCCAGGATTTTCGTCATCGGCCCGAGCTTTTTGATCTGGCTCATCTGGCCGATGAAGTCTTCGAGCGTGAATGCGCCCTTTTCCATCTTGGCGGCCAATTCCGCCTGCTTTTCCATGTCGAACTGGGTGTGCGCCTCTTCCACTAGGCCGACGATGTCGCCCATGCCGAGCATGCGGCTGGCGATGCCTTCGGGGCGAAATTCTTCGAGCGCCGTCAGCTTCTCGCCGATGCCCAGGAACTTCACCGGCTTACCGGTCACCATCTTCGCGCTCAGCAGCGCACCGCCGCGCGTGTCCGAGTCGAATTTCGTCAGGATCAGCCCGTCGAGTTCCAGTTTTTCGTTGAACGCCTTGGCGCTGTTCACCGCGTCCTGGCCGGTCATGGCGTCGAGGACGAGGAAGATCTGGTGCGGCTTGACCGCTTCGTTCACGTCCTTCAGCTCGTTCATCAACTCTTCGTCGATCGCCAGTCGGCCGGCGGTGTCGAGGATGAGAATGTCGCGGCCCTGCTCACGGGCGGCAGCCACGGCCGCGCGGGCGACGGCGACGGCCGCGCCACGGGTCACGTCGCCGTGCTGGGCGACTTTGCTTTCATCGAAGTAGACGGGCGTTTCGGTCTGCTCGCCGAGCGTCCGAAGCTGCTGCACGGCGGCCGGCCGCTGCAAGTCGACGGCGGCCAGCATCGGGTTGTGGCCCTTGGCTTTGAGGTACCGGGCGAGCTTGCCGCAGGTGGTGGTTTTGCCCGAACCCTGCAGGCCGCACATCATGATGACGGTGGGGCCGGGGTCGACGGTGTAAATCTGCGTATCGACCGGGCCCATCAGGTTGACGAGTTCGTCGTTGACGATCTTCACCATCAACTGCGCCGGCTGAAGCGACTTGATCACTTCCTGGCCGATGGCCTTCTGCGTGACGTCGCTGACGAAGTCGTTCACGACGTTCAGATTCACGTCCGCTTCCAGCAGCGCGGTGCGAACCGTGCGCATGGCGTCGCGAACGTTCTCCTCACTGATGCGGCCTTTGCCACTCAGCGAACGGAAGGCTTCAGAAAACTTCTCGGTCAGTGCGTCGAACATGCCGGGATTTTACTGGGAAAGAGGGCAGTAGGCAGTAGGCAGAGGGCAGAAAAGATGAAGAACGCCACCGACGGCATCCTGCCTTTGAATTCTGCCCTCTGCCTTCTGCCCTCTGCACTACTACAATGTCCCAATGACCGTAAACGTATCCGACACTCTGGAAGATGCCTCGAAACGTCCCGCTTTATTCGGCCCGACCGACCGGAATCTGCGTGCCCTGCGTGAAGCCTTCGGCATTACCGTGGTGCCGCGGGGGGACGAAATCCGCCTCAGCGGGCCGCCGGACGCGGTGGATCGGGCGGCCGACGTCATTAGCCGGTGGCAGAAGACACTTCGGACGAAGGATTTTCTGTCGCCGGAAGACATCAACCGGGCCTTCGACGCCGCCCGGCCGGCCGAGGAGGAGGGCGGGATCGACGTCTTTTCCCGCGGGGCCGTCGTCCATGCCAAAACCGCCGGCCAACAGCGGTACATCGACGCGATGTTCGCCAACGACCTCACTTTCTGCGTCGGCCCGGCGGGCAGCGGGAAAACGTACTTGGCCGTCGCCGTCGCGGCGAGTTTGTTGAAGCAGGGGAAGGTCCGCCGGATCATTCTGGCCCGCCCGGCCGTCGAGGCCGGCGAACGCCTCGGCTTCCTCCCCGGCGATCTGGCCGCCAAAGTGAACCCGTACCTCCGCCCGCTGTTCGACGCGCTCCACGACATGATGGACGGCGAGCAGGCCAAGCGGCTGATGTTCAACGACGTGATCGAGGTGATTCCGCTCGCCTTCATGCGTGGCCGGACGTTTAACGAGAGCGCGATCATCCTGGACGAAGCCCAGAACACGACGGTCAGCCAGATGCTGATGTTCCTCACCCGCTTGGGCAACAGCAGCAAGATGATCGTGACCGGCGACGCCAGCCAGAGCGACCTGCCCGACGGCACGCCGAGCGGCCTGAGCGACGCGCTCGAACGGCTGCGCGGCATCAAAGGCATCGCGGCGGTGCAGCTGGAAAAGACCGACATCGTTCGCCACCGGTTGGTGCAGAATATCGTGATGGCGTACGAGGGCGATCCGCGGATCGATCGGCCATAATTCGGCCGAAAATGGGCCAGATTTTTAATGACAGGGCCGGCCGGAACGTTAGAGTCTATGGCTGTGGAATCGTCCTGCGCCGATCATCGCAGAAGCCCCGCAGGGGGACGGTAATGCGTGCGGCCACGGCCCGCGCCCGCACGGAGAGCGTGCGTTTCTGGTCCCTCTCCCGGTATTGCCGGGAGAGGTTAGGTGAGGGCTTCTCTTTGGTGCGCCGATGACCGTCCAAGAGCGCAACATGTTCGAACGTCGCATTCCAATTCCGATGGTGAGCGTTTCCGTCGGAAGCCCTCACCCTAACCCTCTCCCGGCCATACCGGGCGAGGGGACAGAGAAGTGCCATATGCCGGCCCAAAGCGTCGCTTGCGCAATCGCCTTGGGCGAGCATAGCGACGGCGGCAATCAGCTGACTCGCTCACTCGATGGCCATAAGTCACACGGCGGTCTGGGTAACCTGGCATCGCGCCGGGCGCTCAATTTTCACGCCCTAGTCCCGGCCGGCCCTGCAGTTGCGGCGATAGCGCGATTATAAAATAGAGCAATCAAAATCGCGCGCAAAAAGGTGACTTATGGCGCGACCGGGGTCAAAGCATTCTGGTGCTACTGCCAGAGCATCGTGCGTTGCTGTGTAGCGTGACCAACGAGCCGCGAGCGTAAGCGACCGGTCTTTCTGCGGGCCGCTTACGCTCGCGGCTCGTTGTGATGGCCCGCTATGACAACTTACGCATTGGTCTAGCTGCCGGCCGATAGCCGTCAGCGATTACCGGATCGGATTAATCGCCACGCCTGTCGCCAATTTCGGGAAGAAGTACGTGCTCTTCTGTGGCATGACTTCACCAACTTCGCCCAGCTGCCGCAGCGCTTCCAGCGGCGTCGGCCGGAGCAGCACGGCGATCTGGTAGTTCGTGCCATCCGTCATCACCGGCACCTGCGTCGGATCGGCGGTATAGGCGAGCGTCAGCTCACTGCCAGCGGCGAACGTGGGGCCGAGGATTTCGTCGAGCAGGTAGCGGCGGAGGATGGCGACATCCAGCCCGCGCCACGCCGGCGATTGGCCGGGCTCGTACTTTTTCAGGACGTCCGGATCGATCAGGCGAAGGAGGTAGAGCTTGCGGGTGCTGCCGTCGAACAAACCAAACGCCGTCTGCGGGTCGGCGGCCAGGCCGTCTTCGAAGCTGGCCATCGCAGTTTCGTCGCCGTCGACTTCATCGATCGCGAACGTGCCGGCCAGCTTGGTCTTGAGCGTCGCCATGTCGAACGCCTTCAGCCCGCCGACGATGCGGTGCGTCGGCAGGATCACGCAGCCGGCGTCGTGCATGCTGACGAGCGCGAACAGGCAATAGTTCGCCGGGTGCTCGGCCGGCAGCGGGCCGCCGGTCTGCTTCTCAAGTTCCTTCTTGTACGCCAGCGCCGTGGTGTACCGGTGATGCCCGTCGGCGATGTAGACCTTGCGAAACTTCATCGCGGCGACCACCTTGGCTTGCTTGGCCGAATCGCTGACGGCCCAGAGCTGGTTGACGACGTTGTCCAGCGTGCCCTGTGCGGTCGGCACGCCTAGCCCGTCGTGCAGCAGGCCGGTGACGCTGCCGTCTTCATCGGGAAAGAGCCCGAAGATGGGGCTGAGCTGCACGCCGGTGGAGCGCATCAGTTTCAGGCGATCTTCGATCGGGCCGGGGTACGTTTTTTCGTGGGGGACGACATGCGTCGGATTAGCCGGCGTGGAAAATTCTTCGAGCTTCACCAGCGCGATCATGCCGCGCCGGTTAAAGGTCCGCCCGCGCACGCTGAACGTCTGGCTGTAGGCATACAGCGTCGGCACGCCGTCCGATTTAAGCGTGCCTTCGGCGATCCACTTGCGCAGCGTCGCGGCGGCGTTGTCATACACCGCATCCGGGCCGACGGTTTTCGGCGGCAGGTAGGGCAAATCGATGGCAACAATATTGCGATCGCTCTTGGCGAGCAGTTTGTCCTTGCCGGCCTTATCCAGCACGTCGTACGGCGGGGCGAGCACGGCCGACAAATCGGCGGCTTCGTAACGAATCGCACGGAACGGCTTGATCTCGGCCATCAGACGAACTCCTGCAGGTCACTCAAATCGGTCGCTTCGCAGAATACGCGGCACGACTTGCTTTGCAACGCCCACCACCAGCAGGCCTATGCTAACGACATGGCTTACCTGCCCATCGAAGACTACGGCATGATCGGCAACATGCACACCGCCGCCCTGATCGGCCGGAACGGATCGATCGATTGGTTGTGTCTTCCCAATTTTGATTCGCCGAGCGTGTTCTGCCGCGTGCTCGACGAAAATAAGGGCGGGTATTTCCAGATCGCGCCGAGCCTGGAAAACGTCACCCGCAAGCAGGTGTATTGGCCGGATACCAATGTGCTGATTACGCGGTTCCTCGGCAATGAAGCCGTGGTGGAAGTCGTCGACTACATGCCCGTCGGCAAAAAGCGTGGCGAGCCGGGATTTCATCAGCTGATTCGCCGCGTGGAAATGATCCGCGGCAGCGTGCCGATCAAAATGACCTGCTGCCCGGCGTTCAACTACGCGCGCGATCCGCACTCGGTGGAACTCTTCGCCGGCGGGGCGGTGTTCCGGAGCGAGGCCATCGATATCGAACTCACCACGCCGCACGATCTCAAGCTGCAGGACGGCAGTTGCGGCGGTGTTGAGGCGATGCTGGAACTCAAGCAGGGCGAGCGCGTGCAATTCGTGCTTCGTCCCCTCGATAAACAGCACAAAGGCGCGCAGGTTCTGGATCAGGCGGTCGAGCAGCAATTGCTGGAGGAGACGATCGACTTCTGGCATCGCTGGATCAAGCGATCGAACTACAAAGGGCGCTGGCGGACGATGGTGAATCGATCGGCGCTGGCACTGAAGCTGCTGACGTTCGAACCGACCGGCGCGATTGTGGCGGCGCCGACGACCAGTTTGCCCGAACACATCGGCGGCCCGCGGAACTGGGACTATCGCTACACTTGGATTCGCGACGCATCCTTCAGCATCTACGGCCTGCTACGCCTGGGGTTCACCGACGAAGCGGCCGCGTTCATGGGCTGGCTCGAACAGCGCTGCCACGAGCGCGAAGCCGACGGCGGTCTGCAGATCATGTACGGCTTGAACGGCGAGCACGATCTGGAAGAAACCACGCTGGATCACTTGGAAGGCTATCGCCAGAGCGGGCCCGTCCGTATCGGCAACGGCGCGGCCAAGCAGCTTCAGCTCGATATTTACGGCGAACTGATGGACAGCGTCTATCTGTACAACAAATACGGCGCGCCGATCAGCTACGACCTGTGGAGCCAGCTTTCAAAGCTGGTCGACTGGGTCTGCGACAATTGGCAGCGCCCGGACGACGGCGTGTGGGAAAGCCGCGGCGGGGCGCAGCATTTTGTGTATTCGAAATTCATGTGCTGGGTCGCCATCGATCGCGGCCTGCGATTGGCCGACCGCCGATCGTTCCCGGCCAATCGATCGCGCTGGTATGCCGTTCGTGATCAGATCTATCTCGACGTCATGAAGAACGGCTGGAGCACACAGCAGAAGGCGTTCGTGCAACGATACGGGGCGGAAGATTTAGATGCCTCGAACCTGCTCATGCCGCTCGTCTTTTTCATGGGCCCGAATGATCCGCGGATGCTCAGCACGCTGGACGCGCTCAGCCGCGATCCCAGCCAAGGCGGCCTGCTCTCGGACAGCCTCGTCTATCGCTACAACGTCGCCGGCCACATGCCCGGCGGCGAGGATAGCACGCCCGGCCAAGCCGGATTCGATGACGGCCTCGCCGGCGGCGAGGGCACCTTCAACATGTGCACCTTCTGGCTGGTCGAAGCCCTCACCCGGGCCGGAAAGACCGACCGTGCCAAGCTCGCTCAGGCCCGCCTGATTTTTGAAAAGATGCTCGGTTACGCCAACCACCTCGGCCTCTACGCCGAAGAAACCGGCCTGGCCGGCGAACACCTGGGCAATTACCCGCAGGCGTTCACCCACCTAGCCCTGATCAGCAGTGCCTACAACCTGGACCGCACCTTGGACGAAGTCGGCCTTTAGTCGGCCGTTTTTGGTATAATCGCGGGCAGATGAAAGTGATCCTGGCCAATCCCCGCGGCTTCTGCGCCGGCGTCAACATGGCGATCGACGTCGTGAACGAAACCCTCCGCCGCGTCGGCCCGCCGGTTTACGTGTTTCATGAGATCGTGCACAACAAGCACGTCGTTGAAGACTTCAAAAGCCGCGGGGTGACGTTCGTCGATTCAATCGACGAAGTGCCGGAAAACGGTTTGGTGGTCTACAGCGCGCACGGCGTGTCGCCGGCGATTCGCAAATCATCGAAAGGACGGAAGCTCGTTGAAGTCGATGCCACGTGTCCGCTGGTGCACAAGGTGCACGCCGAGGTGGTTCGCTACGCCCGTGACGGCTACACGATCATCTTCGTCGGGCATCACGATCACGACGAAGCCATCGGCACCGTCGGCGAAGCGCCGAATAACATTGTCATCGTCGAATCCGCCGAGGAGGCCGAAGCCCTGCAGGTTCCGCCGGGCACCAAGCTGGCGTTCGTGACACAGACAACGCTAAGCGTGAGCGATCTGACGAAGATTCTGGACGTGCTCAAACGCCGTTTCCCCGGCATTCGCCGGCCGGAGAAGGACGACATCTGCTACGCCACGACGAACCGCCAGAACGCAGTCTCGGCCTGGTCGTCGGACGTGGACGTGGTCCTGGTCATCGGCAGCCAGAACAGCAGCAACAGCCAGCGGCTGGTGGACCGTGCCGTCGAGGCCGGCAAGCGCGGTTACTTGATCGACTACGCCCGCGAGCTGCAGCCCGAATGGCTCGCCGGCGCCAATGGCGTGATGGTGACGGCGGGTGCGTCTGCCCCGGACCACTTGGTACAGGAATTGGTCGAACGTCTGAAAAACGAATTCGGCGGCGAGGTTGAAGTTCGTGAATTGGTTCGCGAGGACATCGATTTTGAACTGCCCAAAAGCGTAAAGCAGCTGCCGGTGCTTCCGCAGCGGGCGTCGCAGGTGCTGACCCGGCATTGATCCGATGAGGGCGAGGTGGCAGTAAGCGCCTGAGACGTTACGGATGCCACGTGTAGCCGGCGAGCATGCTCGCCGTGTTCAGCGGCACAAGCCAAACTCCCGCTCGAACGGCGAGCATGCTCGCCGGCTACACGTGGTGTCTCACGACATCGCCGAGAAGGCGACCGCGAGTGCCGCGACGATGCGTTCGCGGACTTCGGCGAGCGTTCCCGGAATCTTTGCCCCGGCCGCGCGGGCGTGGCCGCCGCCGCCGAATTGTTGAGCGAAGGCTGAGCAGTCCATTTGTCCCTTGCTGCGGAAGCTGCAGCGGATCGCGCCGCCTTCGGGCGGATCGCTCAGCAGCACGCTGACAGCGACGCTTTTCACCTGCAGCGGCAGATTGATCAGGCCTTCCGTATCATTCGTCGTGGCGTTCGTCGCAGCAAGGTCATCGCGGGAGATCAGTATGAGCGACACGCGGCTGTTCTCCAGCAGTTCCAGCGACTGCATCGCCCGGGCCTGCAGCAGCACGCGTTCCGGCCGCTCGTTCTGGTAGAGGCGCTGGTAGAGCCGATCGGCATCCACGCCGGCTTCCAGCAGTTGGGCCGCAAGTCGAAGGGTGAAAGGTCGCGTGTTGGAGTATTGGAACCAGCCGGTGTCGGACACGAGGGCGGTGTACAGCGACTCGGCGATCGCCCGGCTCATCGGCACCTGCCATTGTTCGAGCAGTTCGCCGATGATTTCGCCCGCCGCCCCGGCCGCCGTGACGACCAGTTTTCGGTCGGCCCAATCTTCTTGCGTCAGGTGGTGATCAATGACCAATTTCCGGCCAGTGAACGCTTCCACGTACGGCTTCAGCCCCGGCAATTGCGACCACGTGCCGGTGTCGATCACCAGCAGCGCGTCGTAACCCGCGAGCGAGAAATCGGCCGGAAAGCCCGCCTCAGCGTCCATCCAGGCGATATCGGCCTCTCGATAGACGAACGCGTATTTCGTCGGCAGGTGCGACAGCAACAGCACGTCGGCGGCAATACCCTTGTGCTTCAGCCCCAGCACCATCGCGGCGGTGCTGCCGAGGGCGTCGCCATCGGGGCGAACGTGAGTGGTGACAAGAACCTTCTTCGTGGCCGATAGCTCGGCGATCATCTCGGCGTAGGCTTGTTGCATGTCTGGTCCCTCTCCCGGTATTGCCGGGAGAGGTTAGGTGAGGGCTTCAAACGATTCGAGCGTGTAGACGCTACGAAGAGAACAGATGGACCATGAACGGGTAAGGGCGAGCGTCTTGACGCTCGCCCTCACCCTAACCCGGGTGCCTGCGGCACCTCCCCTGAGTACAAGGAAGAGGGAACCAGATTTACTGGAACGAAGCGCTCGATGCTTCCATGTCCACATTCACGGCCTTGGTTTCCAGCGACTTCTTGCCGCCGTACTTCTTGGCCAGGTCGAGCAGGAGCTTGTCGTAGGCCTCGCCATCGAGCGGCAGGTCGACGCCACGGCGTTCCATGGCGCTCATGAGCATGGCATTACCAATTTCCAGGCCACGCACGGCTTCCACGCCTGGGCCGAGCATCGGGCTGTCGGTGAGGACGGCCTTTACGAAGTTGCGCGTCATACGCTCGTGCTCGCCCATGGTCGGCTCTTTGGGGTACGGAATGTCGATTTCCCAACGCTCCACGCTGGCGAAAGCGTCCGGCGATTTCTCGCGGATTTCGCGGACGTTTTTGCGGGTGCGCGTGAAGGTGAGCTTGCCCTTTTCGGCGACGATCTTGCCCTGGCTGCCGCAGATTTCCAGGCGGTTGGTGCCGGGCGCTTCGCCGGTGGTGGTGACGAAATGGCCGATGGCGCCGTTGGGGTATTCGAGGATGGCGGACATCTCGTCTTCGGTTTCGATCGGGTGCGTCTTGCCGATGAAGCCGACGGCGGTGATGCGGTTCGGCATCAGGCCGGTGATCCACTGCAGCAGGTCCAGGTTGTGCGGACACTGATTGATCAGCACGCCGCCGCCTTCGCCGGCCCAAGTGGCGCGCCAGCCGCCGCTCGCGTAGTAGCTCCACGTGCGGAACCAGTCGGTAACGAGCCAGGTGACTCGGGTGATTTCGCCGAGATCGCCTTCAGCGATGAGGCTGCGGAGCTTGGCATACATCGGGTTCGTGCGCTGATTGAACATCAGGCCGAACTTCTGGTTCGGAAATTTCTTGCTGGCTTCGATGAGCTGGTGGGCGGCCTTCACGCCGACGGCGATCGGCTTTTCGACCAGGATATGGTGGCCGGTTTCAAGCGCCTTGATCCCGATCGGCGGGTGATCGTAGTGGGGCGTGGAGACGATGACGGCGTCGCAGGCCTTGGCGTTCAGCATCGCGTCCGACGACGAGAATTTCTGGGCGTTCGGATAGTCCGCGGCAACCTTTTCCAGCTTGGCTGGATCGAGATCGCACAACGCGGTCACCTCGACGTCGCTTACGTTTTTCAGGTACTTCGCATGGGACGAACCCATGTTGCCCAGGCCGATGATGCCGAACCGAACCTTATTCACGAATATTTCCTTTGCTGAATGGTGTTAACGATACATCCTCGCCCCGGGGTCGGCTAGGCATTGCCCGCCAGCCGCTGCAGCGTTTCAAGGTTTACCGCGTCCCACGGCCGGCCGTTGATGTCATTTTCTTTAGCGGTTTCAAGGATTTTGGGGGTCTGGGCCCACATTTTGTCGCGGACGATAGGCGTGAAGCCCTCTTCGCCGATCTCGCCGCGCCCGATGTGCTCGTGCCGATCGACCCGGCTGCCGAGGCCCTTCTTGGAATCGTTGAGGTGCCAAACCTTCACGCGGTTCAAGCCCACGACCGTCTCAAGTTCCTTCCT
>JAQGHK010000143.1 GCA_028288875.1 Phycisphaerales bacterium
GCGAGCATGCTCGCCGTGTCTTACGCGGTGGCGTCGATCGACGCCCGGACGGCGAGCATGCACGCCGGCTACACGTGGGGTGGTGGGCAGCGCTCGGCGGTCGGAGTGGTTTGCAGTCGGCCTGTTAGCGTCGTCCGGCGAGGTCCCTTCTGACGGCTATTTTACCGTGATGTTTGGTAAATGTTAATAACATTCTGGAAGTGAGTACTTGGGCGTGTGAAGCGTTTTTGACGCTCGCCCTCTGCCTAACCCTCTCCCGTGCGTACAAGGGAGAGGGGATAAGAGGCCTTTGGGCAGTGGTGGGTGTTTCTGTGTGTGGAATTGCGTCGTTGGACCGCACGGGGTGTACTCAGTTTTGCATTGCTATTGAGGGCATCGGGGGCGACAATAGGTGGTTTGGCCACCGTGGATGGTGTGGCCTTGGGGTTGGTTCGATTTCGCGGAAAGTGAAGCGGTTTCATGGATTTATGGTCACCGGCTACGCATTGGGCTCCGGCGCATGACGCGCCGGCTGAGGCTCATCACGATCACGAAGAACCAGCCCCGACGTTTTGGGCGGCGATCATCATGTGGGTGACGGCCCTGGGGCCGTACGTGGGGATCGCGGCGCTGGCGTACTGGACGTACACGCTGCCGAGCGGGTGGAAGCTGCTGACGGTGTTCGCGCTGAGCTATCTGGCGGTCGGATTCGGGGTGACCATTGGGTATCACCGGATGCTGGCGCATAAATCATTCGAGACTTATCCGTGGGTGGAAGCGATTTTTTACGTGCTCGGCTGCATGGCGATGCAGGGGCCGCCGATCCGATGGACGGCGACACATCGGCGGCACCATGAGCGGAGCGATCAGGACGGGGATCCGCACTCGCCGCACCTGGCGGGAAACGGGGTCAAAGGGGTCATCCTCGGGCTGTGGCACGCGCACACGGGGTGGCTGTTGTCGCCGGACAAGGAGCGGACGGATCGGTCGGTCAAAGACCTGATTCGGAACCCGATGATCCGGTTCGTGGACAAATATTACTGGCTGTGGCTGGTGCTATCGGTGGTGGTGCCGTTCGGGCTGGGGCTGGCCATTGGGCACACGCTGAGCTTCGGGCTGATTTGCGTGTTTTGGGCGGTAATTGTGCGGATTTCGCTGATGCACCACGCCACGTGGAGCGTGAATTCGATCTGCCATTTCTTTGGGTATCAGAGCTTTCGGTCGGACGATCACAGCCGGAATAATCCGGTGGTGGCGATCATCAGCTTGGGCGAGGGTTGGCATAACAATCATCACGCGTTTCCGACGAGCGCCCGGCATGGCCTGCGCTGGTGGGAGCCGGACGTGAGCTGGTTCGTGATCTGGACGTTGAAAACGGTGGGCCTGGCGTGGGACGTGCGGTTGCCGTCGGCGAGTGCGATGCAGCAGAAGGCGGCGGGCGGATCGACCGGCGGGGCGGGGTCGCCGGCGGTGTAAAGCGGTCGGTTGATTACGGCCGTATGAATTATCGGTTGTCGATAAATTAGATAAACATCTTTACGTCGGCCCCATCATTGGTATGCTGTAGTGCCGGTACTACGTTGATCGATCGAATCCCGACAGTCTCTCCAAGCCTGCCAGTGCTTCTGCTCAATCTTCTCCTACCGATCTTTGGGCCAAGGGTGGCCTCTTTCAGTCGAACCGGGAAAGTAAAACACCGGTTCATGGCCCGATTCTAGGAGAATTCCATGGGCAAGAAGCTTTATGTTGGTAATTTGAGCTACGACGTCGATAGCTCGGCGTTGCAGGAACTGTTCAGCGCGCATGGCACGGTTCAGTCGGCCGAGATCATCTCGGACCGCGAAACCGGCCGTAGCAAGGGTTTCGGCTTTGTCGAAATGGGTTCGGACGATGAGGCTCAGGCCGCCATCGCCGCTCTCAGCGGCAAGCAGCACAGCGGTCGCGCTCTGACCGTGAACGAAGCCAAGCCCAAGACCAGCGGTGGCGGCGGCGGCGGTGGCCGTGGTGGCTACGGCGGCGGCGGCGGGAGCGGCGGCTACGGTGGTGGCGGGGGCGGTGGCGGCTACGGCGGCGGCGGCGGCGGCCGCAGCGGTGGCGGCGGCTACGGTGGCGGTGGTGGTGGTCGCGGCGATCGCGGCAATCGCTACTAAGCCGATGTCAGCCTGACGGGCTGGCGCGCTTGAAGCAATTAACAGATCGAAGGCCGTCCTGTACATCAGGACGGCCTTCAGTCGTTTGTAGCGGCTTTGATACGTACAGCAGTGAGTGATTCAATCGCTGCTGCCAAAGATTATGCCGCAAAAATGCCCGTCGAGACGTTGTCTCGACGGGCATCTCAATACCACGCATGCATCGCAGACCCAAGCTACATCTTCTGGCTCATCTGAAACGCCCGCTGCAACGCTTGGCCCGCGTCCGTTTCTGCCTGCTTAGCCACATCCACGACGCCACCCAGGCCGAAAAATTCGTGGGTGACGCCCTCGTAGTTTTTATACTCGACCGCCACGCCGGCCTCTTTCAGTTTCATAGCGTACGCATAGCCTTCGCTCTGTAGCGGATCAATGGCGGCCGTAATCACCATGGCCGGCGGCAGGCCGCTCAGGCTCGTTGACTTGAATGGGAAAAGATGCGGGTCATTCAGAACCTGTCCGTTGTCCAGATAGTTCTGCGTGAACCACGTCATCATGGCCGCACTCAACGGCTTCGCCATGGCGTTGGTCACGTAGGACTCACGCTTCATGTCATTGTCCACCCACGGGTAAATCAGCAACTGGAAGACGGGCAATTGGGCGTTCTGTTCCTTCGCCTTTTGGCTCACAGCCGCTGCCAAATTTCCGCCCGCGCTTTCGCCGGCGACGGCCACCTTCTTTGGGTCGCCGTTGAAATCGCCCGCGTGCTGTGTGACCCACTGGTACGCTGCCCAGGCGTCATCATGCGCGGCCGGCCATTTGTATTCGGGCGCCTTCCGGTATTCGACCGAAACCACGATCGCCTTGCTCTGATTCGCCAACGCGCGGGCGGATGATTCGTAGGTATCGATCGTCGCCAGCACGAACCCGCCGCCGTGGTAATAGACGATGACCGGCAACGGCCCATTCGTTTCCGTATTGCCCGGCGTGTATACGCGCGCATCCAGCTTCTCGACCGGGCCGGGAATCTTAATGTTGTCTTCCTTCTGAACCGCATCCGCCGTGGCCGGGTCCTTGCCCTGCTTTTTCAAGATGGCGACAGCAGCCGTCGCCGCATTTGGCTGCTTGCGCGCGTCTTTCGCACCAAGGTCGGTGACCGGTGTCCCGTGCTGCGCATCGATCTCGTCGAGCACGGCCTGCATCTGTGGTGTCGGCGCTCCACCGATCTTCGGCTTGTCGTCCGCTATGGCGGCTACTCCCAGCAAGCCCACGGTTCCGACAACGGCGGCGAGATAAAGACGATTCGAATTCTGACGGGTCATTTCTGCTCCTGCTCAACTTCTACGACGTCGCAACATTGCGCCGCCGTGACGTGATGGAGAGACTGTAGACATCACAAAAATGCGATAATGCCATTAAATATACTTCGCTCAGGATTCACTGGAGCCGTCGGCGAGAAGTGACCGAAGGGCCTCGTCCAGCGAAGGGTATCGAAACACGAAGTGTTCGCGCAGAAGCCGTGTGGGCATCAGCCGTCGTCCGAACAGTGCCAACTCGGGATCGGTGCGCATCAGAAACGCGCCAACGCGAACCATCGCCGCAGGTGCGGGTGGCGACCACGGGCGATGGACGGCCCGGCGCAGCGCCGCCATGAAATTGCGATTGGTCTTCGGCCCGGGCGATGTAGCGATATAGACGCCGCTCATCGCCTCGTCGGAGATCGCGCGAAGGATGATGGCATTCAGGTCGTCTTCATGCAGCCAACTCATGTAGTGCCTGCCGTTGCCGATCGTCCCGCCCAGACCAACGCGGGCCAGCCGCGACAGCATCTTCAGCGGACCACCGTTGCGGCCTAGGACGAAGCTGATGCGCAGAATCACCCGCCGGCAATCGATCAGATCGGCGTTATTCAGCGCCGCTTCCCAAGCCCGGCCGACGTCTGGCGCGAAGCCGGTGCCGATTAGCGAAGATTCGTCCAGCACTTCATCGCCGGTATCGCCGTAGATGTGCGCGGTGGCGGACTGCACCCAGACGCGGGGCGGGTGTTCGCACTGGCGATGCGCCGCCGCGAGCACGTTCACCGAATCGACGCGACTTTCCAGAATTACTTTTTTATTCGCCGGCGTTTTCCGGCAGTCCACAGTTCGGCCGACGACATTGACGATCGCGTCCGCCCCTTCAAGCTCGGCCGTCCAAGCCCCGAGCGTTTTGGCGTCCCACGTTACGTATCGAACGCGGCCGACCGACTTCGGTGCGCCCCGCGTCAAGATCACCACGTCTCGCACGGACGCCGGCAGGGCGGCGGCCAGCGATTGGCCGAGAAACCCAGACCCGCCCGCGATAATCACCCGCTCAACAGGCCGCCTGTTGGTCATGGTCATACCTTAATCGGCGGCAGCCGGAGCCAGTTGCGGGCCGATCGGTTTCACACTTTTCATCGTGACGCCTACACTTCGGTTCTGCCCGGCGAACGTCGCCGGGGAATGCCTGATCGAACGATACAGAAATCTAAGGAGCATCCATGCCCGTGAAAACCGCCGAAGCCGTCTGGAACGGAACACTCGCCGAAGGCAAAGGCCATCTCAAAACCCAAAGCGGCGCCCTCGATGTAGATTACGGCTGGAAGAGCCGCGCCGAAGACGCCCCCGGCACGAACCCTGAAGAGCTCATCGCCGCCGCTCACGCCGGCTGCTTTTCGATGGCCCTTTCTCACATTCTTGGCGAGATGAAGCATCCGCCCACACAGATCAATACCAAGGCGGAAGTGACGTTTGCGAAGCAGGGCGACGGTTTTGCGATCACCGGCATCGTCCTCAAGACGTCCGCCACCGTTCCCGGTATCGACGCGGCCGGTTTTAAGGAAGCTGCGGAAAAGGCCAAAGCCGGTTGCCCGGTGTCTAAGGCCCTTGCGAGCGTCAATATCACCATGGAAGCCAAGCTCCTCGGCTGATTTGCCGCAGGGAAAACACCAGTCGCCAAGGCCGATTGTGTTTGACTTGTGTTTGCGCCAGCAATTAAGATCGTCAGACGGCCCCCGGTGTTTTCGCTGGGGGCTGTTTGCTAGGATGAACACCTCATGGCTGAACACGCGTTGTCGGTGATTTTGACGACCGTCTATTTCGGAATCCTGGGGGTGGTGGCCTTGTACGGCTTCCACCGCTACGTGCTCGTGTACCTGTATATCAAGCACCGCCACAATACGCATACCCCCACTGCGCGCTATGCCGAAGACAATCTCCCGCAACTGACCATCCAACTGCCGATGTTCAATGAAGACATGGTGGCCGAGCGCGTGATCCGCGCGACCTGCCAGATCGAATACCCGCGCGACAAGCTGCAGATCCAAGTGCTGGATGACAGCACCGATCACTCGGCTGACAGCGCCCGCGAAGCCTGCGAAGAGTGGGCCGCCAAGGGCATCAACATTCAGTACCTGCACCGGACCAATCGCGACGGCTTCAAGGCCGGCGCGCTGCAGGAAGGCATCAAGCAGGCCAGCGGCGATTTCATCGCGATCTTCGACGCCGACTTTATTCCGCCGCGCGACATTCTTCGCAACGTGGTCAATTACTTCTTCGATCCGAAGATCGGGATGGTCCAAGTTCGCTGGGACCACCTCAACCGCGACGCATCGCTGCTGACCAAGGGCCAGGCAATTTTCCTCGACGGCCATTTCGTCATCGAGCAC
>JAQGHK010000172.1 GCA_028288875.1 Phycisphaerales bacterium
GCGATGCCGAGGTTCACGTAATCGAAGGTGATGATGTCATCGCCATCGAGCTGGCCGTTGACGCGGGGGAATTCCTTGAGCGCCATGCAGACGGCCTTGGCGAAGAAGCTCATGAAGCCCAGGCCGATGCCGTGAGATTTTTCGAACTTCTCTTTGTACTTGGTCCGCAGGCCCATGACGGCCGTCAGATCGACTTCGTTGAACGTCGTCAGGATGGCGGCGGTCTGCTGGGCGCGGACCAGGTTCTCGGCGATGCGCTTGCGAAGCTTGCTCATCGGCGTGCGGGTGATGCCGCCCTTCTGCTCGCCGGCGGCCGGGATGGGGGCCGAGGGCTTGGGCGGGGCGATCGTGGTGGCCGCCTCATTCGGATCCACGTCGGTGCTGCCCTTGGCGCCGGTGACGCTGGGGGCGGTGCTGTCGAGGTACTTGATGACGTCTTCTTTGGTCAGCCGTCCACCGGGGCCGGTGGGCTTAATCTTCGAAGGATCGAGTTGGTGCTCGTCGATCATGCGGCGAACGGCGGGCGAGAGATCGGCCTCAGCACTCGGGCGGGCGGCGGGCTCGGCAGCCTTCGCGGCGGCGAAGGTGCTGCCGTTGCCGGAATCAGCGGCCTTGGCAGGGGCGGCGGCCGCCGGGGCGGGCTTCGCGCCGGCTTTGCCGTTCGGATCAATGCTGGCGATCGCCTGACCGACCTGCAGCACGGTACCGGCATCCAGACCGGCACCGCGGGTGAAAATGCCGGCGGCGGGCGCCGGGATATCGACGTTGGCCTTATCCGTTTCCAGCTCGCACAGAGCCTCGTCCTGCGTGACGGCATCGCCGTCCTGCTTGTGCCACTTCAGCAAGGTGGCCTGGGTGACGGAATCGCCAAGAGGGGGAACGGTGACGGAGGTGGCCATGCCGGCATGATAAGCCGGCCGAAAGGGTTTTCCAAAAGCAGGACCGGAGCCGATAGGCGCGGCTCAGCCGTCGGCGGCGCGCAGCTTCGCAACGGTTTCTCGCAGCCGCCTGGTGAGGCGGGTCTTAGCCTGGTACACGGTTTCGACGCTCACGCCCAAGTCGGCCGCCACAGCGTCGGCAGCTCGTTCCCGCAACACGTACGCCTCGAACGCACGAAAGGCGACGCTTTGCCCGAGCTCCTGCCCAAGGATCGCCAGCGCGCGGGCGACTAGTTCCTGCTCCCATACGTCGTTCCAAAGCGCCTCGACCGCCGGCTCGGGCACGTCGGCCAACGGCACGCCGCCGCAGCGCAGATTCTTTCCTGCCCGGCGCAGGGCCGCCCGCACGGTCACCGTCTTGAGCCAACCGCGGAAGCGGCCGCGGGCCGGGTCGTAAGCAAAGTCGCTGCTGGCGGAAAAGAACGCGGCCATCACGTCGCCGACGATGTCTTCCACGTCCGCCCGCGCTGCTCCGCAACGTCGGGCAAAGCCGGCGATGATCGGCGCGTAACGCGCATGAAACTCCGCCCAGGCGATCTCCCGGCCAACACCATCAGGCGCGTTCAGGCGGTCAAAGAGACTGGCGCGCGTCAGCCAGACGTCGCCCCCCGACGACGCCCGGCCTGCCGATGATGTTTGATCAGACGCCGCCATCACTCTGCCCTTTGATACCCGCCAGCCGGCTGGGTCTGACACGTTTTTTCTATTTTCTGTCAGGCAATCGCGCCGGGCGGTTATATGAACATGCCGGTTCAATTCTTTTCGAGAGCATTCATGACCGATGCCGCTGATACCACGCCGCCCGTCCCGCCCACCCGCGATGCCGACGATCAGGCTATGGTCGATCGCGCCCGGGCCGTGCTGGACACCCCACCCGACCACATCGGCCGCTACCGCATCCTCGAGCGTCTCGGCCACGGCGGGATGGGCGAAGTATACGTCGCCGAGCAGACCGAACCGATCAAACGCCGCGTCGCCTTGAAAGTCATCAAGGCCGGCATGGATACGCGGCAGGTGGTCGCCCGGTTTGAGGCCGAGCGGCAGGCCCTGGCGATGATGGATCACCCCAACATCGCCCGCGTTTTCGACGCCGGCACCACCGATACGGGCCGCCCCTACTTCGTCATGGAACTCGTCCGCGGCGTGCCGATCACGCAGTTCTGTGACGATGCGCGTTTGTCGACGCGTCAGCGCATCGAACTGCTCGTCCCTGTCTGCCAGGCCGTGCAGCACGCGCACCAGAAGGGCATCATCCATCGCGATATCAAGCCGTCGAATGTGCTGGTGACGCTGCACGACGGCAAGCCGGTGCCGAAGGTGATCGACTTCGGCATCGCCAAAGCCACCGGCCCCAGCCTGACGGATAAAACCGTCTACACCGAGTTCCGCCAGATGATCGGCACGCCCGCCTACATGAGTCCCGAGCAGGCCGAAATGAGTGGCCTGGACATCGATACGCGCTCCGACATCTACAGCCTCGGTGTTCTCACCTACGAACTGCTCACCGGCACCACCCCGTTCGACACTACGCGCCTCATCAAAGCCGGCCTGGCCGAGATCCAGCGCATCATCAAACAGGAAGACCCACCCCGCCCCAGCCTCCGCATCAGCACCCTCGGCGACCGCCTTCCCACCATGGCCACCCAACGCAGCACCGACGCCGGCCGCATCAGTAAACTGGTGGCCGGCGAGCTGGATTGGATCGTGATGAAGGCGCTGGAGAAGGATCGCCGGCGACGCTACGAGACGGCGAATGATCTGGCGGCCGATTTGGGAAGGCACCTGGCCGGCGAATCTATCGAGGCAGCACCACCGAGCGTGCTATACCAAGGCCGAAAGTTTGCTCGTAAACATCGTGGCCCGCTCGGTGTCACGGCGGCGGTTATTGTCGCACTCGGCATTGGATTAACCGCCGCGACCTATCAATGGCGGCGCGCCGAACACAGCACGGCTATCGCAAAAGCGAATGAAGCCGCGGCCGAAACCCAACGCGTAGAAGCGGATAAATCAAAAGACGCCGCCGAATCCGAAGCATACATTGCCAATCTCCTGCTCACCCAAATCGCCATTGCAAAGCACGATTACGCCGGTGCACGCGAGCGGCTGACCGCCTGCTCGATCGAGAAACGCGGCTGGGAATGGGACTTTCTAGGCAAACAGGCGAGCATCGGCATCTACAGCATTCTTGGTCCGACGTTTGGCGTAAACGTTAGCCGTGACGGGAAACGAATGGCCACCTGTTCGCTGCGATCGGCCCGCGTCTACGATACCGGTTCGCTCCGGCTGCTCCGTGAGATTGTCTTCGCCGACCATAAGTATTACGGCTTCGCCCTTTCCAATGACGGCAAGCGGTTGGCGTATCTGACGTCCGACACGGTCGTGGAAGTGTGCGACGTTGAAACCGGCCGCCCCGTCGGTCGACCGTTGAATCACTCACAGCCGGTCTTCGAACTGACTTTCAGTCCCGACGACAGACTGCTGGCGACATCATCCTTCGATTTCTGTGAAATGGTGTGGAACGCGGATACCGGCTCGTCCGCTACCCGCCCCATAGAACACAGCGAATTGGCGCGAACGTTACACTTCACCCCTGACAGCACGCGTCTCATCACCAGCGACCAAACTGGAATGGCCCACACGTGGGATCTGCAAACCAGCAGAATAATTGGTCAGGCGATGCCACACCAGAATTATCGCTGCATTCCCGACTTCAGCGGCAACAGTTCACGTGTGGTCACGTTCAGCGCAGAAAACGCAGCCCGCGTTTTCGATACGAACAGCGGAGAACCCGTGTCACCAGCGATTGACGTCGCTGGCCTTGGTAATCTTCGAGCGGTCGCGATCAGCCCTGACGGCCAGACCGTCCAAGTATGCGCCGGTTATCAGTCCGAGCTTTTCGAAAGCACGACTGGCAAATCGATCGCGCCACCCACCATCCACGCGATCTCTCTCGACGCATGCGGATTTTCCCCGGACGGAAAGCTGCTTGTTCAACAGGGCAGCGGGGCGGTCGATCGGCGAATGGTAACGGAATTTTCACTTCGGTCACTGGAAGGCGTTCGGGCCGCTCACGCCAATTTTGATGTGCTCGATAACACTGACTTTGTTTATCGTTTTCGTTGGAGCGGCAATCAATTATTTCTGCGACTGGATGACGCCGTCGTCAGTGTCGATCCGAATGGATTTGACGATGGCGTAACGCACATTCGCGCAAGCGAACGCGTGCCGAGCGATCTTTTGTTTGCCTCCGTCAACGATGACGCCGAGCCAACGCCAGGCCCCACTTTAGCTGCACTTACCGCCGAATTGTCGCCGAGCAGCGATGCGGTGCTGGTGCAACGGCCGACAGGCGAATTGGTGCAACGCGTCGCGCCTGGCGGCGTCCGGCTTACGGCATGCGCGATGCATCCGACCGGCAATAGATTGGTTATTGCAGATGACACATCGATCAAATTTTACGACACCAAATCCTGGCGCTGCACGGCGACATTCGCACAATCGCTGCCGATTAAATCGCTTCGCTTTACGAGAGATGGCAAACAATTGCTGATTGGGTTCACGGATAGCAGCATTCAGATGTGGAGCACTCAGAGTCTGAAAGAGCGTCAACAGACTTGGCGGCACGAGACCGCCGAACGTGACGAGGCACGCTCTAATGTCGCATCATTACTTTCGGGTGACCGTTCGGCGGCCAAGTTGCGGGAGATGCTGCTGCATGACAATCGCTTGTCACCCTCGGGCATTGTCGAGGGGATACTCGTTCTCGATGCAGAATTGGATCGGATCGACCGTGCCGCGCGGGCGGTCGTCGGTGGATTGGACTCGGCATCGCCGAGGGCTTGGCGAAGACTGACTGTCCCGACCGGCTTGGAGCGTCGCGTGAATGAAGCGGTCATGGATTCGATTGATCAAAGTCCCGCCGAGGGAGGCCGTCTATGGGACGCCGTTGCCTGTGGCGGGCAGTCTACTGCCTACTATGCGACCATCGTCGACGACCTGAAAGACGCGGCGACGCGAAAAGTTGGCGAAATCGATAATCTCAATGCGCTCGGCTACGCGCAATACCGGGCCGGCTGGTACCGGGACGCCATCGCCACGCTCCAGCGTCCGGAGGCGGCTGACGCGACCAGTGACAAGGCGCGTCTCACTGGCCGCGCTCATGTTGTCGACTGGGGCATTCTCGCACTATCGCATTCCTATTTGGGCGAAGATGCGACGGCCGCCTGGTATTTTGAGCGATTCCAATATGCCTACACCGTGACCGATGACAGCCGCCGCACGCGATACAAGCCACTGATGGACGAGGTGACGAATCGGTTAAGCCACACGCCAACCGCCCCGCCAGCAACCGAGCCGGCTAACCAATGAGCGATTGAGTGTATGATCCGCCTCCATGCCTGACGTGCCTTCTTCCCGCCCGCCTGTCACCGCCTGGTTCGGCCAGCCTGCCGGGGAGCGGTTGGCGTATGTCGTCGACATGATGCGTGAACTGTCTCGCCAGACCGAGCCGGCCGACGCGGTTCGGGTGTATGGGGAGCGGGTGCGGCATATTTTGAATGCGGATGCGCGCATCTCGCTCAGTCGGCGCGATCTGACGTCGCCGCAGGTGCGGGTGACGAGCAGCCCGAAATTCAGTCGGCCGATTAATGCCTGGACGCAGCGCGAGCAGTTGCCGCTGATTGAAGGCGGCATCCTGTCGGACCTGATCTGGGCTGGCGAAGCGGTGATTCTGAATGATTTCCGCGTCGACCCGAACGATCCGGCCGCGGAACATCTGGCCGACGTGCGATCGTTGTCGGCCATCCCGCTGTTCGATGGCGGCGAGGCGCTGAACATGATTCTGGTCTGCCGGCATGATCCGGGCGCGTTTACCGACGAGCATTTCCCGGAAAACGTCTGGCTGAGCAACCTGTTCGGCCGATCAACCGGCAACCTGGTGACGCGTAAGGAATTGCAGCGCGCCTATGACCGCTTAGATCGCGAATTGCGCATCGTGGCGGACATTCAGCGGTCTCTACTGCCGACCGAATTGCCGAAGATCGCAGGGATCGACGTCGCGGCCTACTACAACACCAGCGAGCACGCCGGCGGCGACTTTTACGACTTCTTCGAACTGCCGGACGGCAAGCTGGGGATCTTCATCGCCGACGTCAGCGGGCATGGCACGCCGGCGGCGGTGATCATGGCGGTGACGCACGCGATCGCCCACACCCGGCCGGGTCAGCCGACGCCGCCGGCGGAAGTGCTGGCGTTCGTAAATCGGCACCTTTGCGCGCGATACACCAACGGCACAGGCACGTTTGTTACCGCGTTCTACGGCGTGTTCGATCCGAAGACGCGAGAGCTGCATTTCGCCAGCGCCGGCCACAATCCCCCGCGATTAAAACGGGCCAAAGGCGGACCAAACGGAATCGTCGAATCCTCGCCCGCGCTGCCCCTGGGTATTGATGCGGACGAGCCGTATCACGACGCCGTTCAGAAGCTCGAAAAGGGCGACACGCTGCTGCTCTATACCGACGGCATTACCGAAGCACGCTCACCCGATGGCGAATTGTTCGGCACGGAGCGCCTGGATGCGGCGGTGAGCGGGTGCTGCCAGTCCTCACAAACGCTGATCGACTCGATCATCCGACGGATCGCCGATTTCTCCTGCGGCCTGCCGGCCAGTGACGATCAGACGCTGCTGGTGATTCGCGTCTAATGATGTCGGGGGCGGGCAGCCGTCCCGCCGGGCCACGGAGCATGGCCATCCACTAGTTGTTATGGCTGCCGTAATCCGGCTGATCCGGCCGTTTGCCGAGGTCGCGCTCGCTGATAATGCGGAAATTCTTGCGCATCAATAGCCGGCAGGCAAGGGTGGAGTCGTCCACGTACAGCACGACGGCCGGGCCGGTGAGGCCTTTGAGCATGGGGTACGTGTAGTGAAGATTCAGCTCGGCCGCGAGGATGGCGGAGCAGACCGTCTGCAGGGGCATGGTGTCGTTTTTCGGCAGCTCGACACAGAGCACTTCCGTCACGCTGAGCGAAAAGCCGCGGCGCTTCAGATCGGGCTTGGCATTTTCCGGGTCAGAGACGATCAGGCGAACCAATGCCGCGTCAGCAGATTCCTCGATCGCCAGAGCATGGAGATGCTGTCCATCTTCTTCCAGCGCCCGTAGCAGCGCCATCAATCGGCCGACACGGTTTTCTAAAAAGACCGTGAACTGTCGGACGCGCGTCAGCTCAAATCCTCCGCCGGCGGCGGTCTCCGGCGGGAGCACCTGTTCCATGCTGCCATCATAACGATGGCGACAGGGCAATCCCATTCAAATCATCAGGTTAGCCGAAAAACGCGGCGGGATTTGAACGTCCGGAAATGACACCGGGCCCGCTGCAGAAGCAGCGGGCCCGGTATGGTTCAATCAGACTCATCGATTGTCAGCCGACCTCGGTTGCCCGAACGGTCTGACCTTCGACTTAGCTCAGGCCCTGCTGAGCCGGCAGCAGGATCGTGTCCGTGCTGTCGTATGGTGAGAGCGAGGCAGCGCCGCCGGCGCCACCGGTCACCAACGTACCCGACGAAGCCGTCGCGTAGGTGGCTTGGGCAGCAGCGAGGACGCTACGAGCCGTGTAAATGTTGTCCTGCTGGGCACCGGCCCAGATGCTGGCGGACCAATCCACATGGCCGTCGGCGTACAGAACGTTCTGGCCGTCCTTCTGGTGGTTGTTGCTGTTGGCACCGCGCTGCAGCGAACCCGAGTCGCTGAACTGAACCGTGGTCGGGCTGGAGGTATAGCTGGTGTCAAAGTTCGGACCGGGGTTCATGTCCGACATGATCGCGAAGTCAGCATTCATCGCATCGTTGAACGCAAAGCCGTTCTGAACACCGAACGCGTTGGCGTAGGGGTTCTGATAGCTGTACGACAGCGACTTGAGAATCGTGTTCTGCGTGGAACCGGTGTTCGTCCAGTTCGTGTAGAACTGGATGTTGCTGCCGGGGGAGATGATGAAACGATCGGTCGCGTTGCTGCTCGGGCAGAGGAACACGTCGGTCGTGATTTCCTGCGTACGAAGCACAAGGAACAGGGCGGCCGTCACGTCGTTATTCGTCGCAGCACCCGTGGTGGCTGCATTGGCGAACGGCGAGAACGGGCTGGCGGTGCTGTTGCCGGCGCCAGCGTTGAAGTTGCCTGGCGTACCCCACGTCGCGGACGACGTGTTGTTGTATGGGCCACGCGGGTAAGCCGTGGTGCGGGTTTCGGAGTTGGCGTACATCTTCATCGCCAGACCGATCTGACGCAGGTTAGACGAGCACTTGATGCGGTTGGCTGCTTCGCGGGCCCGATTCAGCGAGGGCAGCAGGATCGAGATCAGCAGCGCGATGATGCCGATAACGACCAACAGTTCGACAAGGGTGAAACCCTTGGACTTAGCGAGACGCTTCATTTGAAGCTCCTTACGAACAGACTGCTCCCGATTAGGTCCGGGAGCCGGAAACCGTCGTTAGTTGCCCCGCGTCTGTCGTCGCACTTCCGCCTGAACCGGTATGACAATGAGAAGAGATGATGGCTGTCTTGAATACCCTGATAGGGGATTCGGTCACCGGTGACAGTTGAAAACGCTCAGACCCGACACAAGACCATTCGCGACACCAATCTAAGTCGGCGACATTTCGCCGACGTTTGGTTTCTGGAGAGTTTTGAGAGAGGGAGCAGCGACGGAAAACCACGAAACGCGATGTTCGAAGTTACCCTCGCCCAGCCAGACCCGCCGACGACGCCTCCTGTTCACAGTCGCCTGCGTCAGACAATTTAATCGATGCGGCGTAATGCCGTCAAGGAAGAAATGGCCTCGCGCCCACTTGACTCTACTGATATGGCGTCCAATAAGGCCCTGACATGCCGCTCAGGCCCGTCGGCTAGGTCGCTGGCGTATCGGGGCCCGTCGGACGTGTCCAAGCCCCGTTTTTGGCCTTCTGAGCTAAGGCTGCAATGACGCTGGGTGGCAAGAGAGGCTTCAATTTGCGCAAATCGCCTCCAAGTTGCACCACTTGGCGAATCAGGCTGCTGCTGGTCAAAGCGTACTGGTCGGCCGTCATCACGAAGACCGTTTCCACCCCGCCGACGCTGCGATTTACCATGGCGATATTGAATTCATACCGAAGATCGGTGGCGTCGCGAATGCCGCGAAGAATCGTCGTCGCACCGACGCTCTCCACGTAGTCCATGGTCAGGCCGGTGTAGCTGCGTACCTTGGCGGCCGGCTGGTCCTTGAGCAGGTCTGAAATCAGGTGCACGCGCTCTTCGAGCGTGAACAGCTCTTTCTTCTCCGGGTTCACGCCGACCGCCACGATCAGTTCATCAAACAGCTTCAGGCCCCGATGGATCACGTCCAAGTGCCCGTTGGTGATCGGGTCGAACTGGCCAGGGAAAACGGCGCGGCGGACGGGGCGCGAAGGCATGGCTAAGTGATAACGCGCGTGGGAAAGAGTTGATAGTCGCGCGTCGATCGTTGATAGTTGAACCCCCGTGCTTGAACGCGTTGTCGCACCGAATTCTGTCGGCTTTTACCGCTCCCCCCTACTGCAC
>JAQGHK010000197.1 GCA_028288875.1 Phycisphaerales bacterium
CGTTCAATGCCGGCACGCCCGTCGTTTGTGGTGTGGAAGCGTCGACCCCACAGGCCGTAGTGGTATGTGCGGCTAGCATGAGCCGCCCGGTGGCGACCGTGTTCCCGGATTCGCTTGCGCGCGTGAAGGGCGAAGCAGGAAAACGCAAGACGTCTGTCGCAGGACTCGGACAGGTTCTGGTCGACTGCTACGACCAATGGAAACTCCCGGCCGAGCTGGGTGCAAGCTGGGCTGAGCCGGCCGCCGTCGTCCAAGTGCCGGACCCATCATTTGAGCCCAAGCCGAGCGTGACCGTCACCATCGCCGGCGACACTGCGCCGGCCTACATGCCAGCGGGTTAAGTATTGCTGCCGACGAGCGAGCATGGACGCGACATGTCGCGGCCTAATCGGCGATAATCCGAATCGCAATCCGGCCGTCGCCGCGGGGTCGACGCAGGTGTTTGCAACGCGTAGTAGGCACCTTTCATGCGTTCAAGTTGTTATCGATCCACTTCCCGATTTTTGGTCAAGCCTTCTGCGGGTGGGCTGATCGCAGCGTCGTTGTGTTTGTTGACTGCGACGGCTGATGCGAATGCCGCGACACCGGTGTTGCGCGGCCAGACCGAACGGCCGCTGCGGTATCTGCCGGTCGATGGCGGGTTCGCGATTACGAATGGGCCGGATTCATTCAATCGGCCGCTCTATGGCGGCGACACGGCGTTCCGTGTCGATGCCGGCGATCGGCCGGAATTCAGCCTCTATCTGCCGGGCCGGGGCGGCGTATTGCGCGTTGGGATTGCGACAGGCGGCCAGACGAAATGGCTGCGGGATGCGGCTAAGATTGACGCTCGCTACGCCGACGCCGCCATGAGCTACGTTGTGACCGATCCGGCCTCCCCCGGCATAACGATCCGGCTGACGGCCGTCGCCCTGCGCGACACCGAAGGGCTCATCCTCAAAGCCGACATCGAAGGCGCGACCGCGCCCGTCGACCTGCTGTTCGCCTACGGCGGCCTGAGCGGGCAGAAGGCCAAACGCAACGGCGACATTGGCACGGAGGCCGTGCCGATGAGTCAGTACTTTGCACTGCAGCCGGACCATTGCCGTGACGACGCGGTCGTTGCCGGCGGCAATATCATTGAGGTGAAAGCCAAGGCCGGCACCGTCAAAGGTTACTGTTCGGCGGAGGCGACATCCGCCGTGGCGGACGCGCGACTATGGAACAATCCCGATGCATTGAGTCGGTCCGCGGGGAGCGAGACCGATCGCCCGGTCGCGCTGGCAACGGCCCACGTGAAGCCCGGCATGGCGACATACTTTGCCTTGGAACGCGCATCGGCCGACGGCAAATCACAGTTCTCTACGACGCAACCCACGAGCGGGTTCGTCACGCCTGATTTGGAAGGCGCTTTCAGTCGGGCCGCGGCGCAAAACCGGGCGGTCGCTCGGCAGGTAGTCGTCGAGACGCCCGACCCGTTTATCAATAGTGCTGTCGCCGCGATGTGCGTGGCCGCCGACGCGATCAAAGACCCAAGCGGAACCTTCATGCACGGTGGTGTTGCTTGGCGACAACCGCTTCTCGGCTGGCGCGGCCCGTACGCCGCAGATGCGACCGGTGATCATGACTATGCCCGCAGCCATCTGGCAGCGTATTTCAAGAAACAAAATCAGTCGCCGATCGCCGACGGGCCGGTCGGTGCGGATGACGGTGAAAACCTCGCCCGCAGTGAGAAGTGGCTGCGCTCCAACGGCGATCTGACCGACGCGCATTACGACATGAACTTGGTCGCTGTGGACATGTTCTTCCGCCACCTGCTCTGGACCGGCGATCTGGAATATGCCAAGGCGAATTGGCCTGTCATACAGAGGCATCTGGCATGGGAAAAGCGGCTCTTCCGCCGGCCGTTCGGTGCGGAAGGATTGCCACTGTACGAGGCATACGCCTGCATCTGGGCCAGCGACGATCTGCAGTACAGCGGCGGCGGCGTCACCCATGCCAGCGCGTACAACTACTATCACAACGTGATGGCTGCCCGCGTGGCAGCCCTGATCGGTGAAGACCCGAAGCCCTATGGAGCCGAAGCCACGCTGATTCGTCGCGCCATGCAGGAAAATCTGTGGCTGCCGCAGCAAGGCTGGTTCGCCGAAAATAAGGACCTGCTCGGCCGGCAGGCGGTGCATCCGGATGCGGCGCTCTGGACGCATTACCACACGATCGATTCGCACGTGCCGGATGCGTTTCAGGCCTGGCAAATGTGCCGATACATCGACACCCAGATCCCGCACATTCCGATCCACGGCCAAGGCGTGCCCGGCGGCCTGTTCACGCTGACCAGCACGGATTGGATGCCGTACACCTGGTCAATCAATAACGTCGCCATGGCAGAGGTGACGCACACCGCGCTGGCCGACTGGCAGGCGGGACGCCCGGAGATGGCGTTTGACACGTGGAAAGGCGCGGTGCTGGACAGCATGTTCCTCGGCCAGTGCCCGGGAAACCTGCACATGGTGTCGTTCTTCGACGCGTACCGGCAGGAAGCGCAGCGCGACAGCGGTGACCCCATCGGCGCAACGTGGCGAGCGCTGATCGAAGGCTTGTTCGGCATCTCGCCGGACATGTTGGCAGGCGAACTCACGATCGATCCCGGCTTTCCCGCAGAATGGGATCGCGCCGCGATCACGCATCCCAACCTGTCTATGCGGTACCGCCGTGGCGGCAACGATGACCAGTTCACAATCGAGCCGAAGTTCGCCAAACCGATGAGCCTGAAACTTCGCGTGGCCGTCAGAAATGAGAAGGTCGTCAAAGTCACCGTCAACGGGAAGCCCGCGACGTGGCGGAGCATGGATGAACGCGTCGGCGACCCGCATGTCGAAGTAACGGCGCCGCCCGCTGCGAAGTGGGACGTGGTCGTTTCGTGTGACGGCGATGCGCTGCGTACGCAGCCGGTCGCTTCAGGCATCGCGGCGATTGGTCAGCCGATTGAGATCGGCACGGCAGCCCGTGAACTGCTTGAGGTGAAGGACCCGCAGGGCGTATTGAAGGATGTCACAATCAGCGGTCGAAAGCTCCGTGCGACGGTGGCCGACGCGCTGCCGGGGGCGCGGACGGTGTTTCTCCATGTCCGACAGGGCGACCTGTCGTGGTGGCAGCCCGTGCCCATCGACGTGCGGCCGGTCTATGGCATCCAAGAGACGGCCTTTGATTCGAATAAGCCGAAGCTCTCGTTCCGCGTCGCCAATAATTCAAAAAGTGATCTCGACGTTAAGGCAGTCGTTGAACTGAACGGCGTGGTGAAAACGGTGCAAATTCAGTCCGAGTCGTTGGCGGTTTCCGGACGAATCGTGATCGACGCGCCGATCATCCTGGCCGGCCAGAATCGGCTGGCTGTCACGCTACCGGGTCAGTCGCCGCTGGTGACCAACGTCAGCGACTGGCTTCGGCCGGCCGCTATGGCGACATGGGATGCGGTCGATTTGACGCCGTACTTCAATGATCGCGTTACGCAGGTTTTCAAAAACCGATACGTGTCGCCACGCTCGCCGTACTGTTCGCTGGCGATGCCCGTGCAGGGCTACGGTGGGTGGGCCACAAACAAAACGACGCCGCCGATCGACGATGCCGGCCTTCGTGCCGCCGGCGGAGAGATTCAATTGCCCGGCGGGCTGCCGCTGGCAACGCCTGCCGGGGCCGACGCGAAGAACATTCTCTTCACCTCGCAGTGGGATAACTATCCACGCGAAGCGACGGTTCCTCTAACCGGTCGCGCTTCACAGGCTTATCTGATGATGGCCGGTACGACGAACGCGATGCAGAGCCGGTTCGATAACGGCGAAGTCGTTGTCATCTACGAAGACGGGATCACCGAACGCCTCGCGCTCCGGAATCCCGATACGTGGTGGCCGATCGAGCAGGATTATTTCATCGACGACTATGGATTTCATCTCGATGGCGCGATGCCGCCACGGATTGATCTGAAGACCGGGCGCGTCCGGATGCCGGGCGACAAGCCGCCGCTAACGGTAAAGCCCGGCTTCGGCGGGGCTGCGACGGTGCTTAGCCTTCCGCTGGACCCGAAACGAACATTGAAATCACTCACCGTCCGCGCGCTGGCCAACGAGGTCGTCATTGGCCTGATGAGCGTGACATTACAACGGCCCGCCGACGTGAATCCCAAACTCAGTTCAACGACAAAACCTGTCGGCGGGTAAATCAACCAACGGAGAGGTACGGATGCGATAGTCTTAATTTTTTTATGTTCTGATTTGAGTGGTGTAGGGAAATTGTGTTTTGGTTTGTTT
>JAQGHK010000200.1 GCA_028288875.1 Phycisphaerales bacterium
CCAGTACCGCCAACGGCAGCCGGGCGACATGGATGTCGCCCGGCTGCCGAATTCCTCGCGAGGCATTCGCGGGATTTCTGTGGGTTTGCCGGTAGCGCCGGCAATAACTGGCGTGGTTACTTCCCAAACATCTTGGCCACCACGAAAATCACAATGGCCCCGAACAATCCGCCGCCAAACAGCATATAGACGAGCGAATAACCGAGAGCGGCCAAGGGCATAGCGACAGTGGCGAGCGGCATGAGCGTGTTCATCAGTTCCTCCGGCGTAAGTGCCATTACACAATAGACCGTGATTCCGGGGCTGGGCGTTAACATCTCTTTATGTCCAAGCTTGCCGCTACCGCTTCGCCCTCATCAGACATTCCACGGCACGTGGACGCGTTGATGGCCCGCGCGGTGGCGGCCGGCGCGAGCGACGTGCACATCGAGCCGATGGCCACCGGCGGCGAAGTGCGATTTCGCATCGACGGCCTGCTTCGGCCGGAGAGCACGGTTTCTGCGGAAGTAGCGGCGGCGCTCGTCTCGCGATTGATGGTGATGGCGAACCTGCTCACCTACCGCCGTGATGTCCCGCAGGAAGGCGCGGCGCGAGTGAACCTGCCGTCACCGATCGACCTGCGCATCTCCATCATGCCCACCACGCATGGCCTGCGCGCCGCCGTGCGTCTCCCCGCCGAACTCACGCAACCCAAGTCCCTGAGCGCCCTCGGCCTCGATGTCCCCACGCGATCCCTGATCAATCAATTCATCCACGCCGACGGCGGCGTGCTGGCCATCGTCGGCCCGGCGGGCTCGGGCAAAACCACGCTGGCGTACGCGGTATTGGAAGCCATCGCCGCCGATCAGCCGGGCCTCAGCATCGTATCCCTCGAAGACCCGGTCGAGCGCGATCTGCCGGCCGTCACGCAGATTCAGGTGCGGCCGTTCGGGGAACTGTCGTATGCGGTCGCGTTGCGCAGCATGCTTCGCCAGGATCCCCAGGTGCTGATGCTCGGCGAAGTGCGCGACGCCGAGACCGCCAGCATCGCCATCCAGGCCGGGCTGAGCGGGCACCGGCTGGTCTGCACGCTCCACGCCGCCGACGCCGCGCAGGCTGTCGCGCGGCTGCTGGAGATGGGGCTGGAGCCGTACCAAGTGGCGGGCAGTTTGTTCGGCGTGATCACCCAGCGGCTGGTGCGCCGGAGGACCGCCGAGGGCTACGCCGGGCGCGTGCCGATCGGCGAGGCCGTGCGCATCGATGAGCCGATGCGCCGCCGGATCGCCGCCAGCGCGGAAGCGGACGAACTACGGGCGATGTACCGCCGATCCGATGGTTTCGTTTCTCTGCGCGATGCCGCCCTTCAGCGCGTGGCCGACGGATCAACCGACACCGCCGAGGTGCAGCGCGTGCTGGGCTTGGTCCCCTCTCCCGGTACGCCGGGAGAGGGCTAGAGAGAGGGTCTTCACTCCTCCGGATTCTTTGTGGAGTGCACCCGTTGGCCGGACATTGTTTGTGGAGGAAGCCGGCGTGAACGCATTCAGTTACACCGCAGTGCAGTCCGACGGCACGCCGATGCACGGCACCATCGACGCCACCAGCACCGAAGACGCCGTCCGGCGATTGGCGGCGATGGGATTGCAATCGATCGCCATCGCCCCGGCCTTTGCCACCGCCGTCGCCCCCACAATGGCGAGTCCTGCCACCGATGCGGCCGGGCACGGTGGCGCCCAGTCAAGACTCAGGCCGGCGGACCTGCAGACGTTTAACGAATATCTCCTCCAGATCAGCCGCGCCGGCCTGCCGATTGAAGGCGGCCTCACCGCCCTGTCGCGTGAACTGCAATCCGGCAAACTGAAAGACGCCATCGACGCCCTGGCGAACGACCTGCGCTCCGGCGTGCCGCTGGAAAAGGCCGTCGCCGGGCGGCGCGGCAGCTTTCCGCCGTTGTACGGCCACCTGATCGACGCCGGTGTTCAGTCGGCCGACCTGCCGGGTGTGCTGGGCCGCTTCGGCAAGCACGCGCAGACGGTGGCCGACCTGCGCTCGGCGCTCTGGCGCGCCTGCTCCTACCCGGCCGTCGTGTTCATCGCGCTGCTGATCCTGCTCGCATTCCTCGGCTACGGCGTGCTGCCGAAATACTTCATGCTCGTCGACAAGATGGGCTACCAGTCGTACCACCGCGTCGGCCCCGGCTTGGATATCGAGAATCACCAGGTCAGCCTGCCCGCCATGGCGTGGGCGATGCTTTATCTCGGGCGGCTCGCGCCATACATCCTTGGCCTGATGCTGTTCGCCGGCGTGGCGCTCGCCGTCATCTACTTCGTGCTGCGATCAACGGGCAACGAGCGCGGCATGGTCGACACGCTGACGCGCCTGCCGATCATCGGCCGGGCGCTGCGGGACAGTTACGTGGCCTCCTGGCTGGACATCGCCTCACTCGGCGCGGCTGCGGGGCTGGACCTGCCGCGGGCGTTGCGCCTGGCGGGTAACGCCGTTGCCCTCCCTTCAATCCAGCATGACACCGACGCCATTGTCGGCCGACTGGAAAGCGGGCAGCCCGTGGGCGATGTGCCAATGTCGCGTCTGCCGGCGACCGTTCCCTTAGCAATCGAAATGGCCACCGGCCCGGGCCAGTTGCCCGAAGCGCTGTCGTCTCTGGCGAATCAATTTGAACAACAGGCGCGTCGGCAAATCGCCGTGCTGCCAAGCCGGGTGATGCCCGCCCTGCTGGTCTGCATCGGCCTGCTGGCGGGCGGGATTATGTACAGCCTGTGGGTGCCGCTGGCGCAATTGCTCAGCGGCCTGACGGGGAGCTACTGAATCATGGCGAGCGACCCGAACATGCCCAGTCCGCCGATCCCACCGGTGCCCCCCGTGCGAACCAGCCGGAACCAGGCGGCGGGCATTCTCTGGCTGATCGTCGGCGCGTTGCTTCTGGCGGCGCTGCTGCTCCTGTGGTTGTGGCCGTTCCCGCCGGAGGCGAATCCGATTGAGTGGGCCCTGCGCCTGTTTTCCAATTCGCCCAGTAATAGCGGCTCCGGCTATCTGCGGCGGCAATACGGCGCCAGTGTTCTCAACGGCCCGCAGGCGTTCGCCGTCATTCTTCCGATTGCCCTGGGCGTGCTGTCGCTCGCCGCTTTATCTAGCAGCCTGCAACTGCAACGCCGGCGCGCGGCCGCGCTCGTGCTGGGGCACCTGGCGTCGGCGATTCAGCTCAGTATGCCGCTGTCGATGTATCTGCGTTCGGCCGCACGGGGTGAGCAGCGATTGCCGCGCAAGCGGCTGCTGCAATTGGCCAGTGACCTGGACGCCGGCGACAGCATCTCCGGCGCGCTCGCCGACGCCGCGGGCGAACTGCCGCCGCTGGTGCTGGACCGGGTGGCCGCCGCTGAGCAGTCTTTTTCGCTGACGCACGCGCTCGGCGACATTCTGGAGCGCGAGCGCCGCCGCACGGCCGAGCCCGCGCCGGGCGTGCCGAGCCGGGCCTACGCCGCCATCGTGCTGGCGACGATGACGCTGGTCACCTGGCTGATCCTGATTTTCGTCATGCCGAAGTTCGCGCAGATTTTCGCCGACTTCAAGCTGAAGCTACCGAACGTCACGCTGGTGCTGATCGGCGACTTTCCGGTGCTGCTGTCGACCCTGATTCTGCTGGCAGCCGCCATCTCCCTGCTCGTGTTGCTGTCGCGCATCACACGGATGCTCTTCACCGCGCGCACCGCGCCTGACCTGCTCGGCTGGGCGACCGATCCGATCCAATGGTTCACCCCGATCTACGGCCGCCTGACGCGCAACCGGCAGATGGCGCTGGTGTGCGAAGCCTTGGCCGAGGCGCTGATTGCCGGCCGGCCGATGCCGGAGGCGATCGGCATCGCCACGCTGCCGTCGATGAATCGCGTGCTGCGGAAAAAGCTGCGCGCGTGGCGGGCCGGGGTTGAAGATGGTGCGCCATTGACGAGCGCCGCGCGCAGCGCCGGCGTGCCGCGGCTGCTCTGCGACGTGCTGGCCGGCACCACAGCGGATGATGGCAGCGGCGCGGTCAGCGCCGTCGTCTTCGCCGGGCGGGCATACAACGGCGCTTCGGGCCGGCTGGCCGCGGTGCTGTCGGCGATCGCGCCGATCGTCCTCACCGGTATCCTGGCGGCGTTCGTGGCGTTCCTGGCATTGGCCATGTTCATGCCGATGATTTCCCTGATCGACGGCATGACCGGCGCAACGAGGGTCCGATGAAACACCGACGCGGCTTCATGTTCATCGATGCCATCGTGGCGCTCGGCCTGCTGACCAGCGTGGCGATGCTGCTGGTGGTCGCGCGCAGCGGCATGACGCGGGTGACGCGCCAGGCCGACGATCACCGCGCCGCCGTGCGGGCGGCCGAGCGGGTGCTGATCGAAGCGGCGCTGCCGAATGCATCGACGTCAAACGCCTCGCCCGCCACACAGCCGGCGGTCGAAACCAGCATCGCCGACCTGCCCACGCCTGCGCCGGCCGGGTGGAAATGGGTCAGCGTGCGGGCCACCGTGAACGGCCACGCCGCGGAATTGAGCGGCCTGGTGCGGAGGCCGTCATGAGCAAAAGCCAATCGATCCGTTCGCCCCGCCGGAGCGGCTACATGCTGACGGAAATGATCGTCACGATTGCGCTGATCAGCCTGGCCGCCGGGATGGCGACGCAGTTGATCATCCGCATCTTCGATACCGGCTATTCACTGCAGGCCGGCGAACAGGAAGGCTTGGCCGCCGAGCGAGCCGTCGCGCGGCTGCGGCAGGATGTGGAACGGGCCAGCACGATATCCCTCACGAATGATGCGGCGAAAGGCGCGACGCTGAATCTCGGCAGTGCCGTGTGGTCGAGCGAATCGAATGCACTCATCCGCACCGCCGGCGGGCAGATCGATCGCTTCGAAAGCCTGCCCGCTGCCCCCGCGTTAGCCGCCCATGACGGCATGGTGACACTGCACGTTGGCGACGCCGATTGGGCCTTCGCCCCGCTAGCCGACGTGGCGACGGGAGGGACGCGATGAAATCTGAAATTCAAAAGAAGCGCACGCACGGCATGGCAACGGTAATGGCGGTCGTCGTCATCGGCCTGCTCGCCTCGGTCCTGACGGCAACGGCCGCGCGGGCCGTGATCGAACAGCGCCGGTCCGCTGCGACAGGCTTGGAGGCGCAGGCCTCCCGCCTGCTCGCCGCCGCAACGCAAATCGCCCGTCAGCAGATCGCCGACGCAAAACCGACCGACGGTCCGATCGAAATGCCCCTCGGCCACGCCACGCTCGCCTGGCACGGCGCATCGGCGGAGCGATCGTGTGACGTAGCGATCGATCTCGGCCCGGTGAAACGCGCGGCCACGCTGGCCTTCGCCGACGGCCGGATTATTCGTGTGGATTGACGTCTGAGTGGAGCCAGACGAACCCCTACGCCAGCCGCACTGTTTTCTTCTCGCGAATGGCTTCTTTAATCCGCGTGATAATTTCAATGTCGCGCAGCCCCTCTTCGCCCGGCGACGTGCAGGGCTTTGCGTTCAGGATGCATTCAGAAAAGTGATCCATTTCACTCGCGAAGTGATTCTTCGGCGGGATTTCGAATTCATACGTCGTGTCGCCCTGCTGCGTTCTGAGCTTCTGGCCGTTGTAACGGAAGGCCGGGTCGAGCTCGACGTAGCCGTTGTCGCAGTGGACGCGGAAGCGGTCGCTGCGGCCGGTGCCGAAGCCGCACAGGCACTGCGCCATCGCGCCGCTGGGGAATTTCAGCGTAAAGACCACACTCTCGGCCACATCGTGGAAGCGGTCGCTGTTCGGCGGCTGATGCAGCATGCCGCTGACTTCGATCGGCTCCTCGCCGGTGAGGTATCGGCAGGCGTTCAAACAGTAAATGCCGACATCGCCGAGCGGGCCGCCGGCGGTTTCGTTGCTCAGGCGGATGTTGGGCGCGTAGGTGTTCTGCGTGTCGGTCGCTTCGATCATTTTGATCGGCCCGAAGCTGCCGCTGCGCAGTAGCTCGACGGCTTTGAGGTTCGTCGGCTCGTAGTGCAGCCGGTAGGCGATCATCAACTGGCAGCCGGAGACTTATGCCTCATTGATCATGGCTTGGCAGTCCTCTACCGTCGGCGCCATCGGCTTTTCGCACAGCACGTGCTTGCCCGTCTGCAAGCCGCGGATGGTGTACTCGGCGTGCATGTGATTGGGCAGAATGTTGTAGATGATTTCGATCTCATCGTTCTGGGCGATCGCCTTCATGTTGTCGTAGGAATAGATGTTCTTCGGGTTGATGCCGTACACGTCCGCAACGCGCCTGGCCTTATCGGGGTGGCCGCTGATCAGCGCGACCGGTTTCGACAGCTTGGCTAGCGCGAAGGCCGGCATCACCTGCCCCAACGCCAGCTCGCCGAGTCCCATGATCGCATAGCCGACCTTCCGCTCGGCCATCGTCGGCAGGTCCAGCTTGGCCGGTTGTTTGTCCGGCGGTGCCAGCGGCGTTGCACCCAGCGCAGGGATGGCGGCGGCGGCCAACAGACCGCCGGAAATAAGTAGATTGCGACGGGTGAGATCGGGGTCCGGCATGTCAAAGAGTAGTGCGACGCCTTCGAAACAGACCAGCGAAAGCTGATTCATTCGATCTTCACGCCACGCTTCCCGCTTGGGCAGGTTCGGCGGCATAATGACGGGCATGAATTCCGCCCGCCTGATCGCCTCGGTCGTCCTGCTCGCGGTCGTCGCCCTGCTGGCCGGCGGGTGCGTCAGTGAGACACGCACCGTGCCGTTGCCGCCGGGCACACATAGTATGAAATCTGCCGGCGGATCGATGTAGGGCGCGGCCCGGATGATCGGATTGGGTGCCAAGTCTGTTGCAAATCGATGTAGTGCTTGGGCGTCGTTTTGTTCTGCGATCCGTTGTTGCTCCCCGGGCCGAAATGCCCGCCCGGCAGTATTTTGCGGAATTGAGAATTTTCCGGGAATGATTCTCGCGCGGCCTCGGTTTCGCCCGGGGTGCGGCCTGCGCACTTGCGGGGAAATCAGTCGACATCGTTGACGCCCCGCCGCTGCCACGGGCCGCGCAGTCACTTCGAAGGAATAGTCATGAACCCGCTCAAATCTGCCCCGTTGTACCTGGCTTTGGCCACCCTCGGTCTTGGCGTCGTCGGCTGTAGCAACGACTCCATGAAAGACGATTCCATGAAGGGCGACATGTCCTCCATGGATGGCATGTCGAAGGATGACATGATGAAGAAGGGGGACGACATGATGATGAAAGGCCAATCCATGAAAGACGAC
>JAQGHK010000208.1 GCA_028288875.1 Phycisphaerales bacterium
GGCCGACAAGGCTTTGGCGCTGCCGACCGGGCCCAGTAGCACAGACGCCGAATCCGTCGTTCCGGTGCGTGTCCAGCCTCGCCCGCCGGCGAGCGGGTCATAGGTGGTGCCGCGCATCATCCATTGCGGGCCACCATCAAGAATGTAATCGACCATCCGATGGACGTCGGTGGTCGATAAGCCGTACGACGTGCCGGTCGCCCAGCCTGACGTGGTCGCAACGCTGCTGAGCAGTGAAGCGCCGTAGCCGGCGTCGGCGAGCGTCTGCTGGTGCTGCTGGAAACTGTGGTCGACCCGAATGCCATCGACTTCCAGATCTGTCACGGTCGCCAGCGTGGTGCCCATGTAGGTGTAGGACGTTTGGATCAGGTTGGTCGCATTGGTCTTTTCCGTGGTCGACGCGCCGGGCGCGCGGTAACGCAGCACGCCTTCATACACAGTGCATTTGGCCTGGCTGGCCAGGTTCGCGCCCTGGCTCGCGCCACCCTGTCCGGTGGCCGAGCGGTGAACAATCGAGATGGCCTTGGTGAAATTGCTGGTCGGCAGCATGGCGTTCTGCTGCATCAGGATCATCGCCTGGCCGAGTTTGTCCGGCGTGCTGATCTGATTGAAGAACCAGTTCGAATTCTGATAGTCCTTGGTCACCCAATAGTTGTAAGCATTGACAATGGCGGCCTGCACCGTGGCACTGTGGTAGTAGGTGCTGGATGGCGTCGCATAAGCGATCGCCATCTCGTTGAGCTTGTTCAAGTGCTTCGGCGGTTGCCAGTTTCCGGTCGACGTATCGGTGTAATCGACCGTATTAAAGCTGCCGTCCGCCTGGAGCGAGGCCAGATCACCGGCGACCGTGGCGTCCGTCGGCGGCGTGGCCAAGGCAGCGCTGTAGATATTGGCCGAGAGCGTGTCGATGTCGGCCGACCGCGCCTTTGGCACCGTCGATCCCACCGCCAACGCGACAACGATTAGACCGATCCGCTTACCCATTGTTCAGCCCTCCGCCGTGGCGGCAGGAGCTGCCGCGCGTATTGGGCAATCCCCGCAGTCCTCATTCCTATCAGCAAAAACGTGGGACTTTATCGCCAGTAAAAATTTTTCATCATCAGTGATAGAGGCGGGCCGGGCCGGGCATTGCTTGGTTGGAGGGGTGTGCGACCCGCGGCGGCGTCACCCGGCACTTCATCTCGACGGGTTTTAGGAGGACATATGCGGTTTGCGTTTCCATTATTCACTTTGACGACTGCCCTGCTGGCGACCTCGATCGGCCATGCGGCCACGATCACCATCGCAACGGACGGTACCGACGCCGACGCCCTCGGCGGAGCGGACACGTTCGTGACCCGCAATTCAGTGGCCAGCGCCGCGACGGACGGCAACTTGGCCGTCGTGAACCGCGCCGCCACGGATAACAACGCCGACCGCGTGCCGTTCCTGCGGTTCGACACGTCCGGTGCCCTGTCCGGCGGACCGCTTACGGTCGCCTCGCTGCGGCTCACACTCGGCGCCAATGCGTCGCCAGCGGGCCTGGTTGTGCAGATATATGGCATCCCGGATGCGGCGCTGAACGAAAACTTCGACGCTACAACGATCACCTTCGCCAACAGCGGCTACACGACCGGCAGTGGATCTGTTATCGCGAACGACGCCACCGACAACAGCGTGCTCGACTCGTCGCTGACACTGCTGGGCACGCTCGCCGCCCCCACGATCAATACCACGTACACATTCAGCAGTGCTGACCTGCTGACCTTCCTTAACGCCGATACGAATGGGATCGCATCGTTCGTTCTGGCGACGACCGTGATCACCGCCGGTGGCACCAGCACGCCGGTCTTCGCCTCATCGGACAGCGTGGCGTTTACCGCGGACCAGCTGCCAGCGCTGATCGTGGATGTACCGGAACCGACGGCCGTTGCGGCGCTGGGCGCGATCGCATGCGGACTGACGTCCCGCCGTAAACGCCGTGCTTGAACCTGAACATCTGTCCTCCGCCGCGGCACGACGGTCACGAGCTATCTCGTGCGCCGTCGTGCGGCATTTGGCGTGAGGCACTTGTCGGGAACCATTGTCGCATGGCAGGATCATCGCCTTATGACCATAGCCAACTCTGTCACGCTCCGTTCCGCCGCCTGCCTTCGCCGCCATCCCGAGCCGGTGCTGACGCGCGAGCAGGTACCTTTCCCCTCCACCTGCATTTTTAACGCAGGCGTTTGCAAGTTTGGTGGACGTTACGTGATGGTCTTCCGCAATGACGTCGGCGAGTGGGGCAGTCCTAAGTTTCACACCACAAACCTCGGGCTGGCGTTCAGCGATGATGGACGTCATTGGGATGTTGAGCCGCAGCCGGTTTGGGATTCCCAGAACAGCGACCTGAATCAGGCGACCGATGGCGAGCTCATTCGCGTGTACGACCCGCGTTTGATCCCGATCGACGGACGCTGCTACATCTGCTTCGCCTGCGATACTAAGCACGGCCTGCGCGGCGGGATCGGCGTGACCGATGACTTTCGCGCGTTTAAAGTGCTGTCGCTCAGCGTGCCCGACAATCGGAACATGGTTCTGTTCCCCGAAAAGGTGAACGGAAAATATGCGCGCCTTGAGCGGCCGATGCCGGTGTATAGCCGTGGCCGCGACCGGTTCGACATCTGGTTCGGCGACTCGCCCGATCTCGCCTACTGGGGCAATCAGCATCTGGTGGATGCCGTCGAAAATTACCCGTTCGCCAACGACAAAATCGGCCCCGCCGCCCCGCCAATTCGCACGGCGAAAGGTTGGTTGACGACGATCCATTGCGTCGACCGCGACAACACACGCGGCAAGCGCGGCTGGGAAGACGGCTGGCAGAAACGATACACCGCCGGCCTGATGCTGCTGGACTTGAACGAGCCGTGGAAAGTGATCGGCCGCAGCCGCGAGCCATTGATCGTGCCGGAAACCGATGCCGAGCGTCTTGGTTTCCGCGATGACGTCATCTTCCCCGGCGGCATGATCCTGGAAGACGACGGCGAAGTGAAAATCTATTACGGCGCCGCCGACACCGTTGAAGCGATGGCGACGGCGCACGTCGACGATTTGCTTGCGCTCTGTGAGCCGGTCTAATCGCTTCCGACAAGACGATGCACATCGTGACGATGTTGCCGGCGAATCCGAGGAGTTCATTCGATGAGCCTTTCCACAAAAATCGCGGCAGCCGCTGTCGCTATTGGTCTGTTCAATTTGGTTTGTGGCACCCTGACCTTCGCGGCTGAGAATGGTCTGACGACGCAATCGCTCCGCTGCGAATACTTGAGCAACCCGATCGGTGTCGATGAACCATCGCCGCGCTTGAGTTGGCTGCTCGCGTCCGACCAGCGCAGCGTCCGCCAGACGGCGTACGAAGTGCAGGTCGCCACGTCGGCCGAATCGCTGCAGGCCGGCAAGGCCGATCTGTGGGGCAGCGGAAAGGTGGTGTCGGACCGGCAGAACGGCATCGAATACGCCGGCACGCCGCTGAAGTCGCGCCAGGCTGCATATTGGCGCGTGCGGACTTGGGACCAGGCCGATCACGCCGGGCCTTGGAGCGAGCCGGCGTCGTGGGAAGTCGGACTTCGCGACCCAAGCGACTGGCAGGCCAAATGGATCAGCGAGGGCGATGTCCGCCCCACCGCCAAGCTGGACCTGCGTTATGCCAGTTACGAATCAACCAACCGCAAAACGATTAAAGACGTGCTGCCGGTTCTGAGTGGCCGCATGAAGGACGGCCGGCTGGATGTCGTGGTCAACAGCGAGTCACTTGGCGGCGACCCGTCGAAGAATAATAAGAAGCAGCTGACCGTTCGCTACACCCTCGACGGCGGCCCGGAGATCACGGAGATCTTCCGTGAAAACGGCCGCGTCTGGCTGCCGCCGTTACCGCCTCAGGAATTGCGACGTACGTTTGACGTCACTCGCCCTGTCACAAAGGCCCGCCTCTACGCCACCGCGCTCGGCCTGTACGAGTTGCGCCTCAATGGCCAATCGGTCACGGACAGCGTCTTCAATCCTAACTGGACGGACTACCGCCAACGCGCTCGCTACCAGGCGTTCGACGTAACGGCGCTCGTGAAGCAAGGCCCGAACGCCATTGGCGGCAGCATTGCCAACGGCTTCTATTCCGGGCACATCGCCAACAGCAACTATCAGTTCTACGGCACGCGGCCGGCGCTGCTCGCTCAGCTCGAACTGACGTACGCCGACGGCTCGGTCGAACGAATCGGCACCGATGACAAGTGGCGCTCGCACGCCGGGGCCATTCAAATGTCGGACGTGATGATCGGCGAACAATATGACGCCCGCATGGCGGTAGACGGATCGAAACCAAATCTGGCCGAGGACAGTGCGTGGTCGGCCACGGTGATCCGAACTGACGGCCTGCCGAAGGCGATCGGCGCACAGGTGGCCGAGCCGATTCGGGAACTGATGACGCTGCCGCCCAAGCACGTGACCGAGCCAGCGCCGGGCCGCTGGCTGTTCGACTTGGGGCAGAATATCGTTGGCGTGCCGCGCCTTCGGTTGAACGCCCCGAAGGGCACGCGCGTCACGATTCGCTTTGCCGAAATGCTCAAGCCTGATGGCACGATCTACACCGCCAACTACCGGGCGGCCACGTCGGTTGACTCTTACATCTGCCGCGGCGGCGGCACTGAAACTTGGCAGCCGAAGTTCACCTACCACGGCTTTCGCTACATCGAACTCGACGGCCTGCCGGGCAAACCCGAGATCGACACCGTGATGGGCGTGGTGCTCGGGTCGGACACGCCGTCGGTCGGCAAGTTCACTTGCTCGGATCCGCGAATTAACCAACTCTGGTCGAACATCCGCTGGGGCCAGCGCGGCAACTTCTTCGGCGTGCCGACCGATTGCCCCCAGCGTGACGAGCGCCTCGGCTGGATGGGCGATGCCCAGGTCTTTATCAGCACCGCCGTCTACAATGCGGATTGTGCCGCGTTCTTCACCAAGTGGCTGACCGACATCGACGACGAGCAGCTGCCCGACGGCCGGTTCACCAGCACCTGCCCCGATACCGGGCTCGTCGCGGCCGGCGTACCCGGCTGGGCTGATGCCGGCGTCATCTGCCCATGGACGATCTACCAGACTTACGGCGACACGCGCCAACTCGCCCAGCACCTGCCGGCCATGAAGCGGTTTGTCGACTGGTGTGAACAGAGCGGCAGCACGGGGCTGATCCGTGACAAAGCGCGTGGAAGTGACTTCGGCGATTGGCTCTCCATCAATGCCGATACGAACAAGGAACTGCTCGGGACGGCCTACTTCGCGTACTCGACCGATCTGGTCGCACGCAGCTGCCGCGTGCTGGGCGATACGGCCGGTGCGGAAAAGTACGCGGCGCTATTCGAGCAGATCAAGACGGCCTTCTGCAAACGCTACATCGCCGCCGACGGCACCATCGCCAACGGCACGCAGACGTCGTACGCGCTGGCGTTGGCCTTCGATCTGCTGCCTGCAGGCGAACGCCCCGCCGCCGCTCAAAAACTGGCCGACGATGTGAAGGCCAAGGGCGATCACCTTTCTACCGGCTTCCTCGGCGTCAGCTACCTGCTGCCGGTCCTGACCGATCACGGCCAGACCGATGTCGCCTACCGCCTGCTCATGCAGGACACGTTCCCGTCCTGGCTGTTCTCCATCAAGCAAGGCGCCACCACCATCTGGGAACGCTGGGATGGCTACACGCCCGAAAAAGGTTTCCAGCGGCCCGG
>JAQGHK010000231.1 GCA_028288875.1 Phycisphaerales bacterium
CGTTCAACTCGCTCATCAAGCTGGACGAGAAATCGAACCGCCCGCACAACCCGATGATCAATGCCGGCGCGATCGCGACCGCCAGCCTCATCCACGGCGATGACCCGACCGACCGGCTCAAGAAGACGCTGGCGGCCTTCAATGCGTTCGCCGGGCGCGAGTTGAACGTTGATATGTCGGTCTTTGTTTCCGAGCGATCGACTGGCCATCGCAATCGCGCGATCGCACACCTGATGCTGAATTTCGGCATGATCGATCCGGATATCGACACAGCCCTGGACCTGTACTTCCAGCAGTGCTCGATCCTCGTGAACGCCCACGACTTGGCCGTCACCGCCGCCACGCTGGCGAACGATGGAATTAACCCGCTGACCAAGCAGCGGGCCATCAAATCGGAGTACATCCGCGACGTCCTGAGCCTCATGTACACCTGCGGCATGTACGACTACGCCGGCGAATGGGCGTACACCGTCGGCCTGCCCGCCAAGAGCGGCGTGGGCGGCGGCATCATGGCGGTCGTCCCCGGCAAAATGGGCATCGCCATCTTCTCGCCGCCGCTGGATTCGCGCGGGAATAGCGTGCGCGGCATCAAGGTCTGCCAAGCCATGTCGGCTGATCTTGGACTGCACATGTTTGCGTCGAACCAGACGGCCGAGGTGCCGCTGCCTTGACGATTTTTGTCCTGAAACCGCGATATCCGATAGATTCGCACATCAATGGTGATCAGCACCTTACAGAGGCGGATCTATGTCAGCGGTGCTATTTGTGGCTGTGCGCTTGCGCTACTGATCACACTTCTTGATCTGCTCGGTTGGCTGAGCCCGCTCGAAAACTGGCTATACGACCAGCGCGCGGTGTCATGCCAGTACTTCACGCCCAAACCATCCACTGACATCGTTTATCTCGATATCGATAACGAGGCGCTCGAAACCATCCAGCGCTGGCCTTGGGATCGCAGCCGCATGGCGGCGGTGCTGAACGAGCTGAAGCTTGCCAATCCCAAAGTCCTCATGCTCGACATTATCTTCGGGGACGCGCAAAAGAATCGTATTGAAGAAACGCCCGATCAGCAGTACCGAGAAATTGAAGAAGACCCGGCACTCACCAATGCAATAGCTGGATTGGGCAACGTGGTCTTGGGGAGTTCATTCGCGTTACAACCCGCGATGGATTCCGCCGCGAAACGGCGAGCGGATGCAGTCCAACTGCTGACGAGAAACGTATTGCTTGAAGCGCCCGAACTCCTGAACTTGCTCAAACTTCCGCCGAACGATCGGGACAGCCTTCGATCACAGATCGAAGGCGAATTCACCGAAATTCGCCGTGATGCCATTCGGCAGGCCGTGCGAAATGCGTTTGATTCCGGGAAAGAATCGCTAGATAGCATTCAGCGAAACTTGATCGTTTCTCTGGGGAAGCCAGGCGAGCCGGTTCCGTACAAGCTCAAGATGCATCTCGGCATCATTGCACAAGAGTACGAGCATGTTCGGTCCGAGCGAATTCTTTATCGTGCAATGCTCGATGCGCCTCAGCAGCGGCTTTCCGCTCTCCCGCCTGACGCTACCTACAGCACAATCCCGCTCCCGACCTTGTGCGAAAAGATGGCCGGGAGCGGGTACACCGATCATCAGGATCGCGTTGTTCGATCCGTGCCTCTTTTCGTACAAGTCGACGGCCGCTTCTATCCGCAGATCGCGCTGGTGACGGCGTGCAGGCTGGCTGACGCCGATTTATCCAAAGCAGTGTTCACCGACCACAGCGTCACAATTCCCGCGGCACAGGGCAATATTTGCATCCCGGTACACGCGACTTACTCCGAAACCATGCACCGGCAGGTCGGATTCGTCATGGATATTCCCTGGTACGGAACCCACCAGTGGGAAACCATGAACGACTGGCCCTCTCATAGGGCATTTTCGCAGCATTATCCGATCGATAGCGTCTGGAGTGTCGTCGAGGCTAGTCGGCGTCTGCAATCAAACGATGCACTCTTGGACGAGTGCCTGAAGTTTTTCTATGAATTAGACCCTTCCTTCAAACACAGCGGCATTGATCGCCCGACCGCGATCGATCGGCTGCAGAAAGATCTGCACGAACTCGGCTACGAGCAGCTTCTTCAATCCGATCCCATGCAACGTTCCGGCGACGAGAAGCAGATCGTCCGATTCATGACAGCGCTGAAAGACGCGGCCGGGCAAAACGCGTTGCTGCCTGCGGAAATTAAAAGTCAGCATGCTTTGCTCGCCCGCCGATTTTCGGGGAAAGCTGTCCTCATCGGTGCGACTGCCACCGCGACGAGCGACTTTGTCACGACGAGCCTGCATGCTCGATGCCCCGGCGTAGTGGTGCACGGCGTGATGATTAATGCGATCGTCAACCGTCATTTTCTGACAACCTCGCCATGGTGGCTCAATTGTTTCCTTGTGCTGCTTGCCGGGCTGGTCGCGACGGCCATCACCTGCATGCTGCCGCCGGCCCGCGGGGTATTGCTACTTCTGCTGATTGGTTTTGCTTACTTCGTATTGAACGGCCGGCTTTTCTATGACCGGCTGAACTGGATCGTCGACGCTGCAGCGCCGCTGGTTGCCATCTTCATCTGCTGGGGCGGCGTTCTGGTCGTTCGAACGATCGTTGAAACCTTGGAGCGACTTCGCCTCAAACAGGAGGCAGCCATGATCGATCATGAGATTGAGTTGGCAAGGCAGGTTCAGAAGGCGCTGATTCCCAAGAAGCTGCAGATCATGGAAACCGTCGATTCGCACGGCTGGACGAAGGCGGCCACCACTACCGGCGGCGACTGCTTTGACCTCTGGCGGCTGAAGGACGGGCGGATGGGCATCCTTGTCGGCGACGCGTCCGGGCACGGGCTGGGGCCGAGTATCGTCGTGTCGCAGGTGCGGGCGCTGATTCGGTCGATGTGCGATCTGTATGAAGAGCCGCAGGCGGTGCTGAATGTCGTGAACGCCCGGTTGTTTGAAGACCTGGACGGGCGGAAGTTCTGCACCTGCTTCCTCGGCTTTTTATCGGACGATGGCAAGCTGAGCTGGGGATCGGCCGGGCATGGACCGATGCTCTGGGCGCCGACCAGCGACGCCGAGATTAAAGAGCTGGACGGCACGGCCCTGCCCCTGGGCGTTTCGGACGATCCGTGCGCGGAAGAAGTCATCCCCGTCTTGGAACTGCAGCCCGGCGGTTGGCTGGCCGTGGTGAGCGACGGCATCTTTGAAGCGCCGAACCCGAAGGACGAGCAGTTCGGCGTGGAGCGGATCAACGAGTGCATCCGCGCGACGCGGGAGGGCCCCTCGGAGGCCAGCGTGGAAGCGATCCGAAGGTGCGTCGACGCATGGCAGGTAAAGCCCATCCCCGACGAC
>JAQGHK010000236.1 GCA_028288875.1 Phycisphaerales bacterium
ACCCGTCGAGCGCGCCGTTGTAGTCGATCTGATCGCCGGTAATGAAGACGAAACGCGGATGGATCAGGTTGATCGGCTGATGAAGCCAGCGCAGGACATCGACCGTGCCGGCCGTTCGGAAATATTGTCCGGAGGGATCGGTGTGCTGGTCATTGACGATCTGTTCGTCGGCCAGATGAAGGATGTAGAAATCGGTCGCGAACACCGGTGAAACGCTGACGGCCTGATTCTGCGCGCTGCTGCCGTCGCTGGAAGCCACGGTCAGATCAAACAGTTCCGGCGAGGCGTCCGCCGGAACGCGGGCCCGCACAAGCCACCCGGGCTCAGTGCCACGGTTGATCTTCGTAAACTGACTGGAAACGACCTCGCAATTCCACGATTTCAGGTCATTGGCAATCGCGATGTGCCAGTCTTTGGCGGCCGGTGAGGCACGAACCTCAGCGGTGAATTCCCGATTCACGGGCGAGTCGAGGGCCACGAGGCTCGGTGTGATCATGCGTGGCCGCCACAGCTTCTGGTTCCCCTCATTCTCGGCGGCGTAAGCCGCGTTGCACATTGCACAGACCGCCGCAAGGCACGCTAGCGACCGAGGAGAGTAGTTATTCTTCATCACAGGAGATGCCCTTCAGGTTCGATCCAGCATCAATTCCTGACTCGATGACGCCAGAGTTCGTTGTTTGTGAAATAATATATGAAGTTGTGATAATTTTCAGATACGATCGACTGTAATGCCAACCTGGGGTTGCGATGTCGGCATAACATCATACATCGTCATCATAATATCTTGATGAAAATTTTCACTCATTATAGAAAATGTATTTGACGAACGTCAACCCATGAGCTAATACAGTAGTGTCCGATTTAGGCTCAGCGCATATCTCTGGACGCTATGCAAATGCGATGAGTGGTCATAAGCCGCATCGCTTTCGGACTTCGCTTATATTCTGGACGACATGCCCATCAAACGAGGCCCGAAAGAACCGCGCGTGAAGGATTCAAAGACCGAAAGCGACGTATCGATCACGGCCGTGGCCCGGCGGGCTAGGGTGTCGGTTGGGACGGTTTCGCGGGTCATTAATCAGCATCCGAAAGTCGATCCTTCACTTCGACGCCGGGTACAGATCGCCAGCCGACAACTGGGGTTTATTCCGCGTGTTCAATATCGGCGCATTGCGCTCCTGACAGCCAGTCGGAGCCGCGATCTGCCCCCGGTCAGCTATACCAGCGTCCTCACTGCCTTTATTTCGCAGTATCTGGCTGAGAGCCATTACTCGGTAGAATTGATCGAAGTGGGCAATCTCGACCTGCTTTACGAAGCGCAGACGCGCGGCGCGATCGGCGTGGTGTTCGCCGACGACCCACTGGGTGAAGCGATCGCGATTCCCAATCTGCCCCTGCTGACGATTAACCATCCGATGACGGACAAGGGCGTTCACAGCGTTCGTGCCGACCACTACCGCCAGGGGCTGCTCGCAACCGAGCACTACCTGCTTCGCGGCCACCGTAAAATCGGAATGCTCGTCGATCAGCTTGACTGGGGTGCGACTGAGCGCCTGCGTGGTTACACCGACGCCATGGCGGCGGCCGGTCTTGAGGTCGATCCGATTTGGGTGCAGGCGACACGCGGCGGGCAGCTCTACAACATCATTAGTCGCTGGACGAGCCGCGGCGTGACGGGCATTCTGAACTTCAGCGACGACGAAGGACTGGAAGCCCTCCACATTCTGTCCAACATCCTGAAGCTACGCATCGGCGTCGATATTTCGGTGATTTCACTGGAAGACATGGCGCTGTACCAATATCTGACCCCGCCGCAAACCACGGTGTCCCAGTCGCTGCGCGACCTGGCACGAATCGCAGTCGGGAAAATGCTCGATCTTTGCGAAGATCGCGTCAGCGACGGCGATATCATCAATATTTGCCTGCCGACCCACCTGATCGAGCGTGATTCGGTCGCCACGATCAGCAGCTGAGTCAGGCCGTCGGGTTCAGGCTGGTAACGTCCACGTCCAATCCATGATCGGAGCGTTCATGTTACGCACCCACGCTCTCGGCTTTATTCTCGCGATCGTTGCTGGGATCACGTTCGGACAGGCGGCGACGCCGTCAACGGCACCTTCGGGCGACGGTGTCGGGCTTTATAACCTGCCGGGACAGCCTCCCTACCTGTTGGCTCACTACATGGCTTGGTACGGCACATCGTGGTCGAAAAACCATCGACTCGAGACCGCGTCCGCCCCGAAGGCCGAAACGTGGACCCACTGGAAGTATGCCGGCAAAGGTCCGCCGCACGACCCGGACCAGAAGCTGGCCGACGGGCACCGCGATATCGCCTCGGTCGTCTATCCGTTGATCGGCGCGTATGACTCGGGCAGCCCAGCCGTCGTCCGCTACCACCTTGAAGCGATGCGCGCCGTGGGCATTTCGGGCATCACTTTCCTTTGGTACGGACCGGGAAGCCTGACCGATCAGCACCTGCCGCTGCTGCTCAAAGAGGCCGATCGGCTGGGCATGCGCGTCGCGATCACTTACGAAGAGAAGGTCAATTTCCCGCCATACCGCCAGCCGGCGAACCGGGCCGAGATCGTCAAGATGGCCACCGCCGACTTGGCCTACATCTGCCGGACCTACGGCGACCATCCCGCCTATCTGCGTCGGCGCGGGCTGCCGGTCATCGCACAGTTCAACGGCTATGGGAAGGACGAAACGCTCGGCAATCACATCCTATCGGCCGCGGAGTGGGAGCAGGTTTTCCACACGCTACCTCGGAAGGTCGCCTACATCCGCCAGAACCTCGATGAGGCGTACCACCCGCTTGTCGCCGGCGCGTACGTCTGGTGGAATGAAGGCGACTGGCCTATGCGTTTTGCAAAGCGTGCCGCGGAACTGCGAGATGCCCGGCAATTGGGTTTCTTCATGTCGATGGTCTGCCCCGGCTTCAATGACACCGGGGTCTGGGGCTGGGGCCCGGGCCCGCGTGTGTCGCACGACTATGGCATGAAGGTGCTCCGCACGACCGAAGATCACGCCTTGGTGGACCAGCCGGAACTCGTGCAGCTGGTGACGTGGAACGACTTCAACGAGTCCACCTGTTTCGAGCCGACGGTGCAGCACCGCTTCGAATTCCTGGAAGAGCTCGGTCGCTGGTGGTCGCGGTCAACGCATCGGCAGGTGGATCTTGAAGGCCTGCCTCGAGCCTTTGCCGACTATCGCCAGAACTGCTCGCCGACTGAGCGCGCCGAAATCCCGGCGGCCCGGTAGTTCTCCAGGCGCTTCGGCCGCCCTGCCGGGTCGGGCTAACGGGGCATTTCTTTGGACAAGTTGTTCAGGTTTTCGTGATCCAGTTTGAATTGGACAACCGGCGTTTTGCCCGACCGTCGCGTGATCGTTACCACATACAGACTGTCGAAGTCCTCGCCTTTCCAGACTGGAACCTGCGCCGGATCGGCCCCAAAGGTGCGAACCAGGTTTGCAACGGCCTTCTGCTCATTGCCGTGCTCCCAAGCGATGAAGATGGTGGCGTTGGCGTATCGCCCGCTGGTGAGTTCGGAGTTCAACTGGTCAATCTGCGCGAACCCGAACGGCGTCTGCACTGGCATTCCTAATGCGATGGCCGTCGGCTCGATCGTCATCAGGGGACGGACATAATAGTAGTAGAACTTGCTTTCCTTCGTCTCGTGGACTTTCGTCAGCCCGGGATCGGGCGCAAAGATGTAGTCGGGTTTACCGAACTTCGCCGGCAGCACTTTCGCCAGCGCGATCGCACGGTTCAGACCTTGCGGTGAGAGTTGCCCCAGCCCACCCGGCGGCTTTTCGCCATGGCGAAGGAAGACAATCGTCTCGGTTCCGGACAGGGAGGGACTGTCATCAGCACGCTGCGTGGTCGCGACGGGCTCCTGCGCCGGGGCGAGTGTCTCGGCGTGTGCCTGCGCGCACCAAGCGGCTGTGACCATCGCAAACAGGGTCGAGTATCGTTTCAACATAGTCATCTCAAAACAGGGACATACAAATCGCGACAGGCGTCCTACCGCGCGGTAGAACTATCGCGCTCGTCGACGAGCTAGCATCAGCGTGGCAAGACCCGGGACCGCAAAGACAGTCGGCTCCGGTACGGCCCTAAGAGCAAATGCGGCCATCGTCGCGACCTGCCCGCTCGTGATGGTGACGCGCAAGCCCGTGACGCTCTGGCCAAAGTTGTTCTGGAGCGCCAGGAAGTCGTTGAAATCGGTGGCGCCGTCGTAGTTGAAGTTGCCCTGGTCGAAGCGGGTACCCGCTTGGCCGAAGCTGTTCTGCAGCAGCAAAAAGTCGTTGAAGTCGACCTTGCCGTCCAGGTTGGCGTCGCCAGAAAGCGTATACATCAGAAGGATCGTGCCCGCCCCGTCATCGCCGGATCCAACGGTGTATCGCCCGCTATTGGCGGGCAGCGCGGCGGTCGAGCTGACAATACCCGTGCCATTTTCCAGCCCGCCGTTGAAGCCGCTTTCCAGCAGCGGCAGGATTGTTGCATACGGATCAGCCGAGTTCCCGTAATGAATGGCCAATCGATTGTTGGTGATATCTAATGTCGCTCCGCTACCGATCGTGAGCGATGAAACGACGCTCGAACCGCTGCCGGCTGCCAACTGCACCGTGTTCGACGTGACGCCATTCCCAACGGCCAACATGCCGCTGCCCAGCACGCCGCCAAGGGTCGCGTTGCCATCGATTTCAACCGTGCCGTTGTTGATCGTCAGCAGTCCGCTGAGCGTATTGTTCGCACCGATGAACTTCAGCGTGCCGCTATTGGTCTTGGTGATCGACCCGCCGCCGGACATCGGGCCGACGCTTACGCTTCCCGCCCCGCCGCCGTTGCTGCTTGCTACGTCGAACGTTGCATCGCCTGTTAACGTCAGTGAATTAAAAGCCAGGCTGTACGCGGCCGACGTCACGTCGCTGCTGCTGACCGACAGCCTGTGGCTTCCGATCGAAAGGCCGCCCATGCTCGCGGCCAGTGAACCGCTGACATCGATCGACGAGTCGGCGGAGACAGAAACATTGTTCAGGTAACTTTGCGCAGCGCTGGTCATCGTGGGGCGAACCGCCCCGCTGACGGCAAAAATGTCCGTGCTTCCCCGGCCTTGTCCGTCAAAGGTTGTGCCATTGAACGTGATGCTGGCAATCATCCGGCCGGAGTAATCAACGCCGCTCAGATTCGTCAGGTCAATATCAGTTTCGTAAAGGCCGTAAGCGTTCGTGTCCCAGTTGCCGGAGGCCGCACTCGGATTGTAGCGATGCACACCCGCGGCCCCGAAAATGCTTGCCCCTTGCCGCTGCGCGTCGGTGCCGATCGTCCAGTCATAAGCTTTGTAAGGCGCCGCCACGCTCGTGCCGTCGGCGAAGTGAATGGTCGCATTCGGCGTCTCGTTAGAGCCGAAGACGCTTGCCGCCAGAACCGAAATCGTGGAGTACGCCCCCGACGCAGCGAGGGTCAGCGTGCCGGATTTGCCCTGGGCGATCTTGAGCGCGTTGCTCCCACTGAAACTTTGGAACGCGAACGGCGTATTGACCGTTGTGCCGCCGTGCGTCAGATAGAATGTGTTTGCGGTCGCGCTGGCGACGCTTTGGCCGAGGATGCCGCCGGTCAATTGCTTGCCGGACGAGGGGTGGGCGCCGCCGGTGTCGCTGATGACGGTCGATTCGTAACCGTTGGCATAGAGGCTGTTAGTGCCGTCCATGCCGATGGTGTGCGTGCCGCCATTATCGAAAACATCGAGCAGCGTGTCGGTGGTGAACCCGCTGACATTCATCGGCGCAGCGGCCGCGGCGGCCCCGGTTCCCGCCAGTTTCCCCTGCAGCGCCAGCTTCCCGCCGGCCAAGGTGATAGCGCCGGTGCCGAGCGTGTTGTTCGCACTCAAGCCGGCAGCCACCGTTCCATGAGCGACCACAATCCCGCCGGAATACGCCGCGTTGTTACCTGTCAAAGTCACCGTCGCGGCCGTGGGGTTTAGTACGGTCCCGATGGCCGCCGCCGTCGTCATGGTACCGGCGCCGCTCAGGTTGCCGCTGAGAACGACCTTCTGGCTTTGCCCGTTGTAGAAATTGCCGAGGCGCACTTTAAAATTGCCGATGGCATTGATCGGCCCGGCGAAGTTAGCCGTGCTGGTGGTCTGGAAGAAATCGGCGCCGATCGTGCCGCTGTTGATCGTGATCGCGTTGGCGATCGGCGTGGTCGTGTTGAGCCCGACTTCACCGCCGCTGAGCGTCACCGCCCCGCCGCCGAGGACGAGCCCCGAGCCGACTTCCAGGACGCCGTCATTGACGTTCCACACGCCAGCGTAGCTGGCGCTATTGTCTCCATAGAGCGTCATCCAACCCGCACCCGTCTTGGTAATCCCGCTGCTCCCGCGGACGAGGCCTGCCCCGCTGATGACGAGTTTTCCATTGCTCGTGCCAGGGTTGGCGACATTCAGCGTCGCGCCGCCCGGCAATACATTGAGGACGCGGTTTTCGGTCAAACCACCGGCGGAGTTTCCGGTGTAATTGAGCGTCCCGTTGTCAAGCGACACGCTCTGGCCGCTGCTTCCAAGATTGCTGTCGGATGAGAAGCTGACCGTTCCGCCGCCGGAAACGGCTAGGCCGCCGGAAAACGTGTTGGCGGTGCCGAGCGTGAGGTTGCCGCCCTGCACTGTCAGGCCGGACGCGCCGGCGATGACACTGTTGATCGTCACTGCGCCGCCGGCCACACTGATCGTCGCCGCGCCATTGGCCGTGATCGGTCCGCCGCTAACGACATAGCCGGACGAATTGAAATTGATCTTGCTGGCACTAACGCCGGCGGCGTTCACCGTGACCGCACCGCTGAGGCCGCCGAAACTGGCGGCATCCTGAACCGAGGCGGCCGTCCAGGCAGCATCGGCCGTGGCGTCGAACCAGTTGGCCGTCCCGCTCGACCAGGTGCCCGCCCCGCCGCCAGACGCGTTACCGTGCTGGGCCGGATCCCACGAATAAGTCTTGCCGGCCATCAACGGAGCGGGACCGAATTCGGCGGCGAAATCGAAGTTGAGCGTGAACGCATCGGCATTAGCGCCCGTGCCGGAAACGTTCGTGACGTTTGGCACGCCGCCCAATTGCGCGACTTCCGGCGAATACGTGCTCACGCTGACCGTATTGGCGACGGTGTCGAACGTCATCTGGCGCATCAGGCCGGCGCCGTTGTAGTAACCGCCATATTTCGTGTCCTGGTAGTCGGCGAGGATTTCCATCACCGGCTTACCGGCCGCGTTCGTCGATACCTGCTGGTGCGCGCCACTTATATGGCCGCTGAGCACCATGAACACCTGGGAATTATTGTTGACGACGTTGGCCCAGATGTTGTTGCCCGCGGCGTCGCGGCCATTGGTGTCCTGGTAATCGTGTGTAAACAGGATCGTTGGCAGACCCTTGTTCGCGTTGATGACGCTCTGGGCCCAGGCAAAATCCGACCCGTCCGGGGCGTACTGCAGTGCGATGTTGAGGATCCTGTAGCCGCCGGCGTAGGTATAGCTGTAGGTATCCAGGCCGGCGTACTGAAGGTTCGCCGGCTCGCTCGCGCTGACCGGAGAATACCCTGCAAAATTTTTGGTCCCGAGGTACCGCTGGGGACCCAGGTATTTCAAAAACTCGGTCGGATTTTTCTTCTGATCCCAGTGATGATAGTCGTGGTTGCCGGGCACCGTGACGTAAGGGACCTTCGCATTCCCAAGCGTATTAAATGCCGACGCGGCCCTGGCGAATTCGGCCTCGAAATTGTGGTTGAGCGGATCGACTAGGCTGATATCGACTGCACCTGTGATATTTGTCGGCGTGCCAGGACCCGTGATATTGCCGGTGTAGCTGCCGTCCGGGTTGTACGGGTTCCCATCCTGGACGTCATCGCCCATCCCGTACACGAACGCGATGTTTCTCGTCGTCTGGTTCGCCGCAATCCAGTTCATTTGCGCGTAGTAGTACGGCATGGCACTGGATTTGACGGTGTAATACTGCGGATCGGGAATGGCCATTAGCGTGAAAGTGCTCGAGAGCGGGTCGTACCCCGCCAACGACGGCGCGGCGGTGCAAACCGCCAGGCAGATCGCCCACACGCCTCGGCGTTGTTTAGAGCTAGACCGGCAGCCGCCGGTGCCGAAATTCGACTTTCGCATGTGCTTATCTCCGCCGGAAAACCTCGAACCCTGATGACTGCAATATACTGAACAAATTGCGAAGTTAATGAAAAATTTCACCAAAACAGAAAAATATCTTAATACCGCATGCGCGCCAGCATCTTTTTCTAACCTACAGGCTTGGTTCGCACGGCCGAAACTTGACGCTGGCTGGGTCTACATCGCTGCAAGAGTGCCCACGTTGAAGATTCTCCATGAAAACGCCGCTTCTATCTCAACCGGTGAAATTAAATTCAGTTATGGTGAAAAATATCATTGCTTGTCGTTCGGGCTGGTGTAAATTTCGGATGTGGAAGGTCAGCCTTCCTGCACCATGGGCGCGGAGGCTCAGGTGAAGAACAGAGCATTCACATCTCTAAGCAGCGAAAACGAAAGGGCGAGACAATGCGCAGGAAAATTCTTTCGAGTGCGGCGGCGACAGTGGTCGTGGCGATGGGACTGACAAGCCACTCGCAGGCGGCGGCGATTTATTTAGACGTCAATAATACAGTAGCCGGCTCCGGCGTCGTTTCGGCGGCAAATGTGCCGTGGGACACCTCGACGTCCAGCTGGAACACGGACTCCGCGGGCGTTGGAACGGGCACAACGACCTACGTGAATGACGGCTCCTCCGACGCAAGCTTCGCAGCCGGCACGGACGGCGCGGTCGCCTATACCATGACCGTAAACGGCGCCATCTCTGCGAACAGCCTCACGTTCGACGAAGGGAAAGTGACGTTCGCGGGAACCGCAACGCCCAGCCTGAGCATCGGTGGTGGCGGCGTCAACGTTAACGTCACCACGTCGACGGCTTCGGCTTCGGCGCCGGTATTCGGTGCGACGCTGCCGGTGACCATCGCGGCCGACCAGGTCTGGAGCACGAGCTCACCCGGCACCACCACCGTCAACGGCGTCGTCACCTTCAACGGCAAGCTGACGCTTCGCCGAACCCCGACATTAGTCAACGCCTCCAACTTCGCCTTCGCGAACGGGGCGAGCACCGGAGCCGGCGGAGTTGTCATCGGACAGGGCGCGGCCAACCCCGCGACGCTGCAGATCGCTGCGAACGAAGTCGTCACCGCCGGCGTACTGGTCAGCGGGCCGATGGGGACCGGAACAGTCTCGCTCAACGGGGGTCGCATCAGCTCTAACGCTGCAGCCAACGCCCGAACGATCAGCAATGCCGTAACCCTCGACGCCACGGGCTCTGCGATCGGTGGCCAATCCAATGTCGGCGCGCTGACGTTCGCCAGCACGTTTACGGTCAACGCCACCGCGGACGGCGGGACGGTCACGTTCGACGCCGGCGCTTCGGCGGCTCAGGCACTGAACTTCAACGGTGGCACCTT
>JAQGHK010000284.1 GCA_028288875.1 Phycisphaerales bacterium
CCAGCCAGCGGCCGAAGAAGATAACGTAAGCAACGCCTAATAAGCCAAGCAGCGCGCCGCCCAGGGCAGGGCGTGCCGGGCCGAGGCGTTTAAGACGTCCAAACCACCGCTCACCCAGAATCATGGACCGGGTCAACGCAACGCCCACCAGCCCGCATAGCGCGCCCAGCACAATAAACTGCAACGCTCCCCGCGCGGTCGTGGTGAACTGTGCCTGCATCAGTTCAGTGGGCACCGCGAAGATGGCGGCATATTCGCCCGAGCCCATCGCCTGGAAGATGGCGTAGGTCGCCACGTTCGCCACGATGCTAGAGACCAGCACGGGCACGAGCGTGGAAGCGGAAAAATCCCGCATGATCACTTCCAGCGTGAACATCACGCCGCCCATCGGGCAATGGAAGATGGAACTGATGCCCGCCGCCGTGCCGCAGCCGATCAGCAGCGGCATGCGTTGGCGCGAGACGGCCAGCGCCTGTCCGACAAGAGAACTGATGGCCGCACCGATCTGGACGATCGGCCCTTCCGCGCCTGCGCTTCCGCCCGTGCCAATGGTGACGGCGCTGGTTACGATTTTTTCGATGGCGGAGATCGGCCGGGCAAAGCCGCGCGTGCGGATGACCGATTCGATGACATCGACCACGCCGTGCCCGCCGACACCGCCGCGCACCGCGTATCGGCCGATTAATCCGACCAGCAGGCCGCCCGCCGCGGGGAACAGAATGAGCAGCCACAAGTGGTTGCGATAAAGATTCGCACCCCGGCTGACGTACAGAAACTTCCGCAGGATTTCGATCAGCTCGTGAAAACCGATTGCGGCAACGCTGGTTAGCCCGCCGATCACAACAGCGAGCACAATCAGTCCGGCCTCGGGCGGCAGACCGACGCCCACCAAGAGCTTGCGCGATAGAACTTTGAAGCGGGACGAAATCTGGGAGATCGGCATCGAGGCGTGAACGATACGGGATCGGGAGGCGGAGGCAATCGCGCGCCCTCATCCTGGTTGATTTATCTCGCTATGATGTCGACATGCTTTCGCCCGAGCGGCCTGTCCGAATTAGCGCGGTGAGTTTCTTCAACACGGTCGCATTGATCTACGGCTTGGACGGTAGGCCGGGTATTCGATTGAAGCGCGGCGTGCCGTCGTCACTGCTGGACGATCTGAAAAATCACGACGCCGACGTGGCCCTGTTGCCGGTGATCGATTACCAGCAAATGGACGGCCTCTTTGTCATTCCATCCGGTGGCATTGGCTGCGACGGGCCAACGCTGACCGTGCGGCTGTTTTCTAAGCGGCCGCTCGACCAGACGAAGATTCTTGCGGTGGACAGCGATAGCCACACGTCGGTGGCCTTGGCTCGCGTCATTTTCGACCAAGCCTATGGCGTGCGACCCGAACTGGTTCCTCTTTCCAATACTTCGGCCGATACGCGTCTGTTGATCGGCGACAAGGTGATCACCCACGCGCCGGCGGACATGCCGTACCAATTGGATCTTGGCGAAGCTTGGAAGAAGCTGACCGGCCTGCCGTTCGTGTTCGCGATCTGGACCGCCCGGCCGCATTTTGTACCGGATGATTTGCCTACGGTGTTGGCCCACGCTCTTCAGCAGGGCCTCGCCGATGTGGACACGCTGGTGGCGCGCGAGGCCGTCCCGCGCGGATGGCCGGCCGACATCGCGCGGCGATATCTCACTGAGTATCTGAAATTCACCATTGGCGACCGGCAACTGGACGCAATCCGCTTATTTCATCAGTTCGCGTGGGATATCGGCGCCATTGAACGGCCCCTTCAGCTGCTCCGGGTACACAAAGGTTCCTAGCGTAGACATTGTTTCGCTACGCGACGCCGAGGGCGGCGAGCATTGCTGTCGCTTTAGTCATCGTCTCAGCGTATTCGTCGGCGGGAACAGAGTCGGCGACAATGCCGCCGCCGACCGGGACGTAGGCGATGCCGTTCTGGATCGTCATGGTGCGAATCGCGACCGACAATTCCATCTCGCCGCCGCCGATCCACCCGATCGCCCCGCAATAGGCACCACGGCGAACGGGTTCCAATTCTTCAATGATTTCCATCGCTCGAATCTTCGGGCAACCCGTAACAGAGCCGCACGGAAAGGTCGCGCGCAGGATATCGAACAGCGACACGTCTTCGCGAAGGATGCCTTGGATGGTGGCAACGCCATGCACCACGGTGGGATGGGTTTCGATCGCGCGAGCTTCGGTGACGACCACGCTGCCAATCTCGCAGATGCGGCCAAGGTCGTTGCGTTGCAGGTCGACGATCATCGCGAGTTCGGCCTGATCTTTTTCACTGGCAAGCAATTCGTCGGCCATGCCGGGGGCGTTGGGGCGGGTGCCTTTGATCGGCCGATTGACGATCTGGCGGCGGCCATCCGGAAGTTTGGTGACACGAAGAAATAGTTCCGGAGAATTGCTTACCAAGGCAAATGTGCCGAAGTCGAGCAGCGCGGCAAATTCGGCAGGGAAATGCCGCTGCATCAGGCCGAACAGCTTGGCCGGGCTTGCGGCGGTCGGGATTTCCAGGCGCTGGGACAGATTAATCTGAAAGACGTCGCCAGCGGCGATGTAATCAAGACAGCGCTGCACCGCCGCCTTGTACGTGGACTGCGTGAACGTGGAAATCAACTCACGGCGATCCCGTGCGGGCTCTAACGCCGACATCGGTAGGGCTATGTCAGGCATGTGATAATTTTCGTCGTGGATGAACGCAGAGCGTTGATCCACGACGGGAACAAACGCGAACGCTGGTAATACTGAATCGTCCTCCGCGATCGCCGGCAGCTCTTCAAAAAAGCGACCGAAATCGTAGGCGAAATAGCCGGCGTGGCGGACGGTTTGCGTGCGGCGGTCCAGCTCGCACAGGGATTTGAGCGGGTCACTCGCCTCCGCGATTAGCGCAACGCCTTCTGCACTTAAGCCGGCCCATGGCGTTCGCCCGGATGCGGATTCAAAGATCACTCGGCCGGACGGTGCGGACATCGCGGCGGCATCTTAACCGGCCGCCTGCCAATCCCGAATTGCCTTGATCGGCCAGAGCAGCATCAGCACGTTCAGCGTGAGATTGTCTCGCATCCAGACCAGCATGATCAGCTCAACAGCGATGAAAAATGCGATCGATTTCCACAGACCCAGCAGCCGCGCGAGATAAAAGCCGGCCGCGAAGCTGGCGATATCGCCGAGGCTGTTGAAGATCGAATCGCCGGTATAGCCGAGGCTGACTGTGCCTTCACGGTAGCGATTGATAATGAATGGCGAATTCTCGGCCATCTCCCAACTCGCTTCGATCAGCGTGGCCAGCACCAGCCGCCATGCGAACGGCACGCGGCCGCGGAGTAACCAGAAAAGCCCGAAGAAGAGAACGCCGTGCAGGACATGCGACAGGCTGTAAGCATCGAAAAGGTGCTGGCTGTTGTGCATCGAGTTCACGTGCAGCGCAAGTGGCCATGGTTGTCCACACGCACACCACCAGATTCGACCTTGAAAACGAAGATAGGCGACCGTGAAAACCAGCAGGACTGCAATCGCAACAGCGGGGTAGCGGTTTATCCGTGGCGACGACAGTTCAGCATCGGGCATCGGCGTGATGATAGTGATTTTGGCGGTGCTGGCGCTTCTGACGGTTGCCAGCAAACGAACTCGGCCCCGGAAGCGTTGGCTTCCGGGGCCGAGGTGAATTCAGACTGCAATCGACTGCGAATTACTTGATGAAGAGCATTTCGCGGTAGGTCGGCAGCGGCCAGAGATCGTCGGCGACGATCGTTTCCAGCACATCGCCGGCTTCCCGGATCGTGTTCAACGCGGCGAAAATTTCCTTGCGGGCGTGTTTGGCGTGATCGTACGGCTCGCCAGCGGCTTCGTGGCTGACGGCGTGATCAAGCTTCTTGGTCGCGCTGATCAGGGCATTGATGCCGCTGACCACCGAGCCGAGGGTTTCGACACCGGCCGGTTCGGCAGCGCCTGCGGCCTTCGCATTGGCGATGCTGCGACCGAGCTCCGACTGGTAGCGGATGGCGGCCGGCAGGATCATCGTCTTGGCCATCAGCAGGGCGGTCTTG
>JAQGHK010000132.1 GCA_028288875.1 Phycisphaerales bacterium
CCGAAGTTCAGTCGGGCCAGTGGCATTGAGGGTTTCACAGGCGGTGATCACGCGAGCCCGGTCGCGCAGGCGGGCTTTGATTTCTACATTTTGTGCAATCGACTGGCAGTGTAGGACGCGGGTGGACGATTCGCGATTGGTTCGATCGAGCTGATCAAAAAAGACGCCGCGACAAATGTCGCGGCGTCATGAAATTCGATCAAGCGGCGGAAAGCGCGGCGATTTAAATCTTACGGCGCCGACGCCAAGCCGTCGGCGTCAGGCCGGTGCCTTGCTTGAAGCGGCTGGTGAAATGGCTCTGGTGGGCGAAGCCGCAGGCATCGGCGATTTCGGTCAGCGGACGCTTCGGATCGCTCAGCAGGCGCTCGGCCTCTTCGAGCTGCAGATCGTACAGAAGGTGCTTGGGCGTGATGCCGAAGCGCTCGGTAAAGCGGCGATGGAAGTGGAACGGCGACAGGCCGACCACGCCGGCGATTTCGTCCAGCGTCGGGCCGCGACGGAAGTGCTCAACGGCGAACTGGATCGCGCCGGTCAGCCGGCTGAGTTCCGGGTCGGCGTCAAAATCCGCGGGCGTGAGTTCAGACCAATCGGCCGATCGCGGCGACAGGCTGAGGAACACCACCGGCCCTTCACCAACCGACACGTCGCGCTCGATGCGGCTCACCTGCACCGCGGCGCAACGCCCTTCGGCGTCGACCAGCGTGTGCCGGCCGTCTTCAATGTCGCTGGTGGCCAGGCGGCGCAGGCCGTCGGCGATGGACTGGCCGAAGGCGGCATTGAGGTCGTGTGGGAGAACCGATTCGCCGCCGACGAATACGGCCTGGCGAACGGGCAAATCCTGGCGAATCGCCCGGCGACGCCCGTAGGCGGCCCGCACGCGGTCGGCTAGTTCCGCGGTGGCCGGCGTCGCAGGCGCCGAGGCGGCCCGCAGCAGGATCACACCGGGATAGCCGCCCAGAACCGGGCCTTCGAGGCGAACAGCGAGACGCCCGCCTTCAGCGGCGAAGCCGTCTTTCAGGGCGGTCCAGGCGAGGCGCTGATCCGTATCGATTACCCGTCCGGCCGGCGTGGCGTGGCAGATCTGGATGCCGCCGCGGGGCAGCGTCGTCAGCAAAGCGGCCGCCTCGGCGGGCCAATGTGGGTGAACGTCCGATAAGAACGACGCCAAGGCTCCGCCCTGCGCGCCATTCAGTTGGGCACCGTTGAGGTTGTTATTCAAGTTTAAAGCCACGGGATTGGACGAAAGAGTCATGACAGCCATCCGGCACCCCGATCGCGTGATTGCGACATAGCGCACGGGATCCGTACCGTGCCGCAGCCGCTCAACAAATTGACGAATGTCTTGAAGCAATCCAACAACATTCGGAATAAATGGACCGGGGTAAGTTGTCACCGGCGCAATTTTCCGCCGCCTAGCCGTCCGATCCGGCGTATTGTAGGGCGGCATCCCGCTTGTTTCAGGGAATCGCAACAGGAGTCGGCACTGATGTTCGCACTACTCGCCCTGACGGATAAAAAGCTGAAAATCGCCATTCTGGCGCTGGCGACCTACGCCGCGATGTGCTGAGACCGGTGGCAACGCTCCGTTCCAACGTGTAGCCGGCGAGCATGCTCGCCGTTAATCCACGCGGAAACTCTCCGAATCGCATTTTCGGCTTAAAACGAAGACCTCTTTCGCGCCGCAAACCTGTTTCACGCTCCACACGGCGAGCATGCCCGCCGGCTACACGTGGGATTCCGCCCGCTTCTCAAGCCTTCCGCGACCTGGCTTTCGGCGACAGCCCGAAGATATGGAACTGGTGGCTCAGCGGGTCATAGCCGTGCTCCGCACAGATCTCATCCCGCAGCTTTTTCAGCTTTTCTGAGTTAAATTCGATCACCTCGCCGGTATCGACGCAGATCAAATAGTCATGCGTCGTCCGCCCGGCGATCACCTCGAAATAGCTCTGCCGGTTGTCGAAAAACACCTGTTTCACGATCCCGGCGTCCTGTAGGTGGTTCAGCGTGCGATAAACCGTCGCACGGCTGACGCGATGGCCTAAAGCCTTCACGTCGTTGACCAGTCCCTCGGCCTCAAAAAGCCCTTCTTTCCGCAGCGTGGCGTCCAGAATCATGGCTCGTTCCGGCGTGAATTTCAGCTTTTCCCCGTGCAGATACCGCCGAAACACGGCGCAAACCGGTTCGTACGCGTCCATCTGCTGACGCGCATTGGTACCGACCTTTGGACGATTCAATAACACCTGCGGAACGCTGGCCATGGGCCGATCTTAGCACGTCCACGCGGGGCCTCTCAAATCCTCACTAATTGCCTCTTGCGTTGCGTTTTCGCCGCCGCTACTGTCGACCCTTCAATTTAATTCCCCATAGGAGATCAGGCTATGTCGCTCGTTGCCCCGCACGGTGGTTCGCTCGTTAATCGCATTCTGTCCGCTGACGCCGCCGAAAAGGCCAAGGCTGCCGCCAAGGGGCTCACGCAGGTCACCCTCTCGCTCCGCGAGCAAGGCGACTGGGAATTGCTCGCCATCGGCGGCTTCTCCCCGCTCAAGGGCTTCATGGGCCAGAAGGACTTCACCCGCGTCTGTAACGAGATGCGCCTGGCCGACGGCACGGTATGGCCGATCCCCGTGATTCTGTCGCCTGCCGATGATGTGACGGCTAAGATCAACGTCGGCGACACCATCGCCCTCAATGACAGCAACGGCAAACTCCTCGGCACGATGAAAGTCACCGAGAAATATGCCCACGACAAGGCCCTCGAAAACAAGGTTTACGGCACCGACGACGCCAAGCACCCCGGCATCGCCGTCACCGCCAAGCAGGGCTCGTTCAACCTCGCCGGCGACATCGACGCCGTCAGCATCAACAACGACCCGGAATTCCCCGAGTTCCGCCTGACGCCGACGCAGACCCGCGCCGCGTTTGCCGAGAAGAAGTGGGAAACCGTCACCGCCTTTCAGACCCGCAACCCC
>JAQGHK010000356.1 GCA_028288875.1 Phycisphaerales bacterium
ATCAATGATGTGTGGCACGGCCTGAATCCAGACTGGGCGCCGGGCGTGCCGATCGAGCAATTTGTCGAGCTGTATCACGTCATCCTGCGGCAGGTACACGCGGTGCTGCCGAATGCGAAGGTGGTGCTCTGCCAGCCGAGTGTGATCGAACCGCCCGGCCCGGCGAACGGCAATGCGGTGCTGCAGCCGTACGTGCGGGCGATCGGCGAATTGAAGCGCGAGTTCAACGCGGTGGCCGTCGTGCCGTTGCATAGTGCGTTTGTGAATGCCCGCCGCCTGCGGCCGGACATCAACTGGACGCCGGACGGCGTGCACCCGAGCAGCGCCGGCCACATGCTGATCGCGCGCACGTGGCTGGCGGAGACGGGGCTGTTGTAATCGGCGCGAATAACCTGCCGTAGCCGCGACGCCTGCGTCGCTTCGCGCGGTTTTGTTAGGGTCTAGCGAAAAGGCGGCGCAGGCGTCGCAGCTATGGGAATTCAATGGCACTGAAACTGATCCAGGCGGGCGTTGGCGGCATGGGGGCGGCGTGGGTTAAAGCGCTCACGGGTCGGGCCGACGTCGAAGTCGTCGCCATCGTCGATATTGCCGACAAGCCGCTGATCGAAGCCGGCGAAGCGCTGAACGTTCCGGCCGAGCGGCGGTTTAAAGATCTGGCCGCTGCCGTCGCTTCGGTGAAGGCGGATGCGATTCTCACCGTCACGCCGCCGGCCATCCATGTGAAGCATGCGGAGATCGCCTTCGCCAATGGCCTGCACCTGCTGACGGAAAAACCGATCGGCGGCACGCTGGACGAAGCGAAGAAGATGGTCCGCCTCGCCAAAGAAGCCGGCCGGGTGCTGATGGTGGCGCAGAACTATCGCTATTCGAATGCTGCCCAGACGCTGGCCCGTCTCGTGCGAGAAGCGCCCCTCGGCCCGCTCGGTCACGGGCATATCGACTTCTACATCCCCGGCGACTTCCGCGGCAGCTTCCGGCAGACGATGGAATATCCATTGCTGGTCGACATGGCCATCCACCATCTCGATCTCATCCGCGCCGTCACCGGCCGAAACATCGTGAAGGTGACGGCCCAGACTTTCCATCCCGAATGGAGCTGGTACCAGCACCACCCGGGTCTAAAGATGCTGATGGAACTCGAAGGCGGCATGCCCTTCAGCTATAGCGGCGACTGGTCCGGCCGCGGTCGCAATACCACGTGGAACGGTGCGTGGCGGCTGCAGTGCGAGCGCGGCAGTATTGAGCTGCTGCACGACGGAAAACTGCTGCAGACGAGCAACACGTTCTGGGACGAACAGCGCGAGCAGAAGCCGATCGAGGCGGATGTCATCGCCGAGCAAGGCCAAGCCGCGCTGCTAACGCGATTCGTCAAAGCGATCGAATCAGGCACGTCGCCGGAAACCAGCGGTGCGGATAATTTATGGTCGTTCGCCGCCGTGACGGCGGGCGTGATCAGCTCCAGAGAAGGGCGGTCTGTTGATGTCGCCGGGCTCCTTCAAGACTGAACCCATTTTCGCCTCGCGCCAGGCAATGGTCCGCGCGGACGTGCTCGCGCGGTCGCGCCTGATCCAGTCGCCGCACTTCCTGCGATCGGCCGAGGGTGACTTGCGGCTACTGTTTGAGAATTATGATCGTCACTTTTTTGGAAATACGCTGTCGGCCGCGCTGCGGGCGCAGTCGCCGGTGCCGTTGGCGCTCGACTGGTCCGGCCGCCTCCGGTCGAGCGGCGGGGTGACCACGCGGCTTCGCAATCGGCGCGGGGTGCTGTCATTCCGAATCACCGTCTCGCAGCCGTTACTGTTTGATAACTTCCGCAACGGCGAAAGCGCCGTGGTGGTCGGCCTGCCGTGTGCCGATCGGCTGGACGGGCTGATGCGGATTTTCGAGCACGAGTTATTGCACCTGCACGAGTTTCTGGCGTTCGGCCGAAGCAATTGCGCCCGGCCGCGGTTTCAGAAGCTGGCCGCGACGCATTTCGGGCATGCAGAACATCGCCATCGACTGATCACACCGCGGCAGCGGATGCTCGCCCAGACAACGCTGCGGCCGGGATCGCTGGTGCGGTTCGTGCGCGACGGCCAAGAGCTGCGCGGCCGGATCAATCGCATCCACACGCGGGCGACGGTGCTGGTGGCGAGTTCAAAAGGCCAGCGCTATACCGATGGCGGCCGGTACGAGAAGTTCTACGTCCCGCTGGCGCTGCTGAAGGAAATCTGAGCTATCTGACCTTACGCCAAAGCGACGGCGCGGCCCCAATCGCCATGCCGATGACCAGCCCGCCCCAGTGCGCCGCGTTGGCGATCGGACCGACGAAGCCGAAGCTGCAGATCACCAGCCAGCCGAGCATGTAACCCAGTTCCTGCTGGCCGACGGCGATGCGTTCATACGGCCGGAATCGCCCGCACATCCATGCATAGCCGAACAGGCCGCTGACGACGCCGCTCATGCCAAAGAAGACGGAAAAGTGTTGCGGCTCCCACGGTGAAACAGCGGCCCAGCCTGCCTCCGCAAGGTTACTGAACAGCGCGAAGCAGAGAACAAGCCCGACGAACCGCGTGGTGCCCCGGATCGGCTCGATCCGCCGGCCGAGGTCCACCATCCACATCATGTTGAACAGGATGTGAAGGACGTCGCCGTGTCGGAAGATCGGTGTGAAAAGTCGCCAGACTTGGCCTTTCATGATGTCTTT
>JAQGHK010000364.1 GCA_028288875.1 Phycisphaerales bacterium
GGGAAGAACGCTCCGGAGCCAGGGATAGGGTTTGTGACGCGTGTCTATGACTAAGACGCCGAACGCCATCGAAACTAACACGCCCCAGGATGCGATTCAGTCTTCCGCTTCAACTGTCATGCGGATCGACCAATCCGCCCGCCCGCCCGGCGCGACCATGGCAGCCGAGCCGTCGGTGATCGCCTGCTGCAGGGAGTCGCTGCGGGCCGTCGTGGGTTCCAGCGCGACGTGCTTGTGCCCTTCCCAGCCGCCGGTGTTCACGAACAGGCCCCAGTAGGCGTGCACGGACGTCTCAGACGAATAACCCAGCTTCAGCCGTCGGCGACGCGTGGGATAGTGAATCAGCGCGGGGCCGACGATCGGATCGGCGCTGAACCGCTTCCACGCCCGCCCGGTCGGCAGTTCGTCGCTGCGAGCGAACCGCGTTTGTTCGTCCAGCATCGGCCAGGCTGTTTCGTTCTGGCCTTGGCCGTTGCGCAAGTGGGTGGTGTTGCCGAGATCGATCGTCATCGGCACCGCGGCCGACAGCAGCGCGTGCAGCGCCCAGCCGAAGCGGAATTCGAACGGCGCCAGATTGATCAACGTGTACTCGGCCACCACGCTGTTGGATTCGAGAAACAGCTTACGTGTCAGCCGATAGCCGAACCGCAGGCCGTGCCACACGGTAGTGATGCCGTCGCGCGTGGGGACGGCCGTCGTGGGGAGCGACCACAGTTCGCCGTGATCGGGAATCATCACGCCTTCGTACGGGTGCTGCGGGTACGGGCCGGGGTCGATCGCGGGAAAACATTCGTCCCACCCGGCGTACCAGCCGTCGCGGTAGGCCGTGCCGTACTGACAGCGCGTGGGCAACTCCAGCGGATACGAAAACAGCAGCTCGTGCCCGTCGGCCTTATCGACCATGGAACTGACTTTGCCGCCGACCGCGGGATAGACGTCCAGGCGAAGCGCGTCGTTTTCGATCGTGACGGGAGCGGTCATCCATATCCTCCGTGAACGAGACGCCGTAATCGTATCCCGAACGCGGCCGTCGGTCCCGCGCTAGACACGGTTACTTTGAAATCGTTGTGAGGGGGAACCGCTGCTGAAGGAATCACGGAACCATGGCAGGCTCGGTCGTCGGTTGAGTCGCGGGCAGCGTTGTCGGTTGCGTGGAGGCTGGGGCGGGGACAACGAGGATGACCAGGTTCGACGCTGGCGCAACGCCGGGCGAAATCAGGCCGGCCACGACGTCGGGCATTGTGGTCGGCTCGACCAGCGGATGCGTTGTCGGCGGCACAGCGGCCTCGGCTTTGAAGGCCATCGCCGTCGGCGGCAGATTCAATAACGGCATCGTTGTCGGCGCGGGCTGGGATGCCGATGCAGTGGTCGGCGCGGCGGCCGGGGTGGCAGTTGGCGCGGCGGCGACCGCCGGCCCGTTGGCAACCACGGCATTGGTCACGCCGAGCTTGCTCAACTGAGCATGTTGCCGCGTAGGCCGTTGCGCTTTAACCGCGGTCTCGATCTCCGACAGTTTCTCTGCCGACAGGTTGCGGAGCAAAAGGCCGCCGGTCGGCGGGCTCGCCTCCATCGGCGCGTTTCGGTCGAATGCGGAGGTTTGCAGATCGTGCAAGGCGTCCGTGGGCAGCAGGATGGTATCCGTTGAATCCTTGGGACCCTCGGCCTCGGTCAGCGCGGCGAGCTGGCCCTTTTCCATCCGTTCGGTCGGCAGCTGCGCCTGAGCGAAGTAACTGGCCATCAGGTTCTGCGTAATGACCGGGTCATCGGTCGTGATCGTCAGAACGCGTACCGGGCCATTCAAGGGAGCGGGTTCGGTGCTGGCCGCCTTGGCCTTCGCCGCGGGATACGCTGCGGCCAGCGATCTCATTTCCGGCGACTGTGCGGCTCCCACCATCGGTGCTTGCGCGCCCGCGAGCGACTGATTCGACTGCTGCTCGTTCACCGCGCCGAACTGGTTCTGATACATCTGCTGACCCGGCGCTTGCCGGGCGGCCATGTCGCGCCGGCGCGCGGCGTCGGCCGTCGGGGGGAGCCCATTCGACTCATTATCGGCCTTGCGAGCGTCCGTCGCGCCGTTCGACATGTTGTTCGATGTGTTATTCGTCGCGTCGTTCAGATTCACGCCGCCGCCCAGGCCCTGCATGGCCGCGGGCGAATCGTCGGCCGTCACCTGCTGCGTGGATTCGGGCAACAACGCCAGTTCCGGCGACGGCCCCTTCTTCTGCGGCAGCACCTGGTAGACCAGAATGCCCAGCCCGGCGGTCAGCAGCAGCACGGCCGCCAGTGCCCCGACCTGCGGCCAGCGCCGAATGCGCGACGAGCCGACCGATTCTTCCACGCCTTCCAGCAGCGTGTGACGTTCCAGGTGCGACTGCAGCGTGTCCAGAATCTCGGCCGGCGCTTTTTCCTTCGGCAGCGCCATGACCGCGGATTTGATCGATTTCAGCTCAGCGATCAGCGTGCCGTGCGTCGGGTTGGCTTTGAGATAGGCCTCGATCTCGGCGCGCTGTTCCACCGGCAGCGTCCCATCCACATAGGCGGCCAGGCGGGCTTCGATCTGTTCCATCTCGTCGGCCATCGGATTCTCAAACTCCTAACTCTCTGCGCCTCACTTCGCGCCTCACTTCTTGATCGCAACTAACAACTTTTCCCGCAACGCCAACCGGGCCCGGAAGAGCTTGCTCTTGAGCGTGCCCAGCGGCACTTCCAGCACGTCGGCCATCTGCTGATAATCCATTCCTTCGACGTCGCGGAGCACCAAAAGTGCCCGTTGTTCTGAATCTAATTCGCCAAGGCACTTGATGACCTGCTGGCGGGTTTCGCGCCGCTGGGCGATCTGGTCGGGCGTCGAATCGGGCGACGCCAGCCGGTCGGCCAAGCCATTCGCCTGATCACCGCTGCCGGGCCGTGGGGTATCCAGCGAGAACGTCCGCCGCCGTTGCACTTTTCGCAGGTGCGTGAGCGCCAGGTTCACGCCGATGCGGAAAATCCAAGTGTACCAGCCGCTTTCGCCGCGAAAGCCGTCCATCGCGGCCAGCGCCTTCACGAAGGCTTCCTGGGTTAGTTCCCGGGCTTCTTCGCGCTCGCCGACGAGGCGGACGATCGCGGTATACAGCCGGTCCTGCGTGCGGATGGCGAGCTGCCCGAACGCGCCGCGGTCGCCCTCGCGGGCCATGCGGAACAGGTCGGCCTCGCGGGCGGCGTTCGCAATCGCCTCAGCCGACGGCCCCGCCCCGGACACCTGCCCGTTGACGGCCGACTTGGGATTGGACGCGCGTGGCGGCACAAAGTTCCCTTCGCGACGCGTCTGTAAACGCTGCCGCAGTCACCCGTTGTACCCTACCCCGCGCGCGGGTCAATGGAGTTTTGGGCCGCTCCAGCAGAATCAGCCGCCCCTGTTCGCCCCACGCCGCCGCCGGTCGCCATTCGAACTTTCACGACATTCGACGTGCTGCCCAGTTATTCGATGCCCTACTGTTTTGAAATTGGAGGCACCGATGGCCGTGAAGAAAACGAAAAAGACGACGAAGAAATCCACGAAAACTAAGTCCGCCCGCGGTGGCGGTGATCAAGACGGGCAGGCCAAAGTGCTGGCGGAGTTCAAGAAGCTCGTGAACATGACGCCCGGCCAAATCGAAAAGTTCCTGCACACGAAAGACAGCACGCGCGTGGGATTCAAGAAGGAAGGCAAAGGCGAATCCGTCGGCCACCAGTCGGGCCGGCGCATCATCGAGATCAAAGGCACCAAGGCCGCCGACCTGACCAGCGACGACGTCCGCCACATGAAAAAGGTCGTCGGCTACATCAATCGCCACTGCAAACAAGGCCCGGACCACAAGGCCGATGTCAAAGAGAGCAAGTGGCGCTACAGCCTGATGAACTGGGGCCACGACCCGATGAAAGGCAGCGGCTGCGGACCGACGAATTAAATCAGAAGTTCCAAAGACGACTCAACCACGGAGGGCACGGAGAACACGGAGGAAGACAAGAATTCGGCTCATTCTTCCTCCGTGTTCTCCGTGCCCTCCGTGGTTAACTTCCCTCTTTCCGCCCCTCGGATTTGATTCGGATTTCTGATTTCGTCATTCTGGTTTCCACTGATGGCTTTCCCAACCCTGCCCGACTTTCTGAAGCACCTGGAATCCAATGGCGAGCTTTCGCGCGTGAAAGCGCAGGTCGACCCGGTGCTGGAAATCGCCGCCATCGCCGACCGTGTCGGCAAAACGCCCGCCCCGCACGGCCATAACGAGCGTGATCGCAATCCCGCCGCCGCATTGGGCGGAAAGGCTCTGCTATTCGAAAACGTCGCCGGCCATGACATGCCGGTGGCGATCAACACCTTCGGCAGCTACTGGCGCATCTGCCAGGCGCTGAACTGCACCTCGCTGGATGCTTTAGCGGACCGCGTTCAGGAACTGATCAAACCCGAACTGCCGACTGGCCTGCTCGACAAGATGAAGAAGGGCTTCGATCTTCTAAAGATCGCCGGCTATCCGCCGAAAGCGGTCCGTAGCGGGCGGTGTCAGGACGTCGTTCTGGAAGGCGACCGGGCCGACCTCAATCGCCTGCCCATCCCGCAGTGCTGGCCACTCGATGGCGATATCAAAAGCGGCCAAGTCCTTGATGCAAGCGCCGCGGCGCAAGTCGCGGATTCCGGCAAACACACCGGCACGGGCAAATACATCACGCTCGCCGGCATCTACACGAAGCACCCCGAAACCGGCGCTCGCAACGTCGGCATGTACCGCGTCCAGGTCCACGGCGCGCGCCTCGCCGCGATGCACTGGCACATGCATCACGACGGCGCGCGCCACTACCGCGCGTACGCCTCCCGCGGCGAGAAGATGCCGCTGGCGATCGTCCTCGGCGGCGAGAGCGTGCTGCCGTACGCCGCCACCGCCCCGCTGCCGCCGGGAGTCGAAGAACTGCTCTTCGCCGGCTTCCTGAACAACGGCGGCATCGACCTCGTGCCGTGCAAGACGATCGACCTGAGCGTGCCCGCTAATGCGGAGATCGTCATCGAGGGCTACGTCGATCCCACGCAAAAGCTTTACGAAGGCCCGTTCGGCGATCACACCGGTTTCTATTCCATGGCCGACTGGTATCCGGCGTTCCACGTGACGGCCATCACGCACACCAAGCGGCCGATCTTCCCCGCCACCGTTGTCGGCAAGCCGCCAATGGAAGACTACTACCTCGGCAAAGCGACCGAGCGCGTGTTCTTGCCGCTCTTAAAAATGCTGGTGCCCGACATCGTCGACTACGCCCTGCCGATCAGCGGCGTGTTCCACAACTGCGCGTTCTTCAAGATTCGCAAGGAATACCCCATGCAGGCGCGTCGAGTCATGCACGCGATCTGGGGCGCGGGGCAGATGAGCTTCACCAAGTTCATTGTGGTGGTGGACGAGCATGTCGACGTGCACGATGAACAGGCCGTGCTGTTTCACCTGTTCGCCAATACCGATCCGCTGCGCGACGTGGAAACCGTCAAAGGGCCGGTCGATATCTTGGATCACGCCAGCATCGAATACGGCTGGGGCGGGAAAATGGGCTTCGACGCGACCCAAAAGCTCCCCGGCGAAGGCGCCGTCCGCGCGTGGCCGCAAGAACTGGCAACGGACAAGGCGACGGCGGAAAAAATTGCGCGTCGCTGGGCGGAGTATGGCGTATAAAAGTTGAATCGCCGTCGAGTTCGCGCCAGCGCGACCGAATGGTACAATTTGTCAGCCCTGACCCCGGAACCACTATGAAGATTCGCAATCTCACCGCATTGATGCTCGGCCTGTCGTTCGTTGGCGCCGCCTTCGCCGCCCCGACCACCCAGCCGCTTAAGCCTTACCCGCTCAAGACCTGCATCGTCAGCGACGAAGTCCTCGGCGGCGACATGGGCGAGCCCGTCGTCAGCAGCTATGAGGGCCAGGAAATTAAGTTCTGCTGCAACAGCTGCCCCAAGAAGTTCGCCAAAGACCCGGCCAAGTACATGAAGAAGCTGGCCGCCGTCCCGACAACTGCCCCATCCAACTAACCGCTTAGCCGTGAGCTTGCTCGCGGTTTGGGCCCGAAAACCGCGCGATTGCGCTTTACAAACCCCCACGCTCCGCTAGGATGCGTGGCCCTTTCGCGCGGCAGGTTTGCCGCGCGATCGCTTTTCTATCGATCGAGTGAGGACGTCATGACCGACAGCGCAACCGCAGTGGCCGAACAGGAAGAAGCCGAGTTCATTTACCCCGTCACCGTCGAAGACGCGGGCGTGGCCACCAAGAAGGTCACCGTGACGATCCCGGCCGACCGGATCACCACCTCGATCGATTCGCAGTTCAAAGACCTGCGCTCCAGCGCCGCCCTCCCCGGCTTCCGCGCCGGCCGCGTGCCCAAGAAGCTGATCGAAAAGAAGTTCACCAAGGACGTCCGTGACCAAGTCACCCAGACGCTCCTCCGCGAGAGCTACCAGCAGGCCGTCGAAAAGAACAAGCTGCAGGTGCTCGGCGAACCCTCCTTCGAAAACGAAGAAGGCATCAAGCTGCCGGAATCCGGCGACCTGAGCTACACCTTCAGCGTCGAAGTCCAGCCCGACTTCGAACTGCCGAGCCTCGAAAGCATCTCGATCAAGAAGCCAAAGATCGAAGTGAAGGACGAGCACGTCGCCCAGGCCCTTGCCAACCTGCGTGAGCAGCAAGGCACCCTGCTGCCGGTCGAAGATCGCGGCATCCAGGCCGGCGATCTCGTCCAAGCCGACGTGCACGTGAAGCTCGGCGACGAAGTCGTCCTGCACCAGCACGACCACCAATTCAAAGTCGCCGACACCAGCCTGCTGGGCCTGAAGCTCGATGGCGTTGTCGCTGCCCTCGAAGGCGCCAAGATCGACGAGACCAAGAGCCTCAAGGTCACGGCCCCCGAGACGCACCCGACCGAAAAGCTGCGCAACCAGGAAGTCGAAGTCACCTTCAAGATCAAGGACATTCGCCAGCTCGAACTGGCCGAGATCAACGAAGAATTCCTGACGCAGCTCGGCTTCAAAGACGAAGCCGAACTGAACGACGCCCTGCGTGAAGAAATGAACGCCCGCGTGAAGAACGACGTTCAGAACGCCATGCGCGATCAGGTCGCCAAGGCCCTCTTGGAAGCCACGACGTTCGAGCTGCCCGAGAAGCTCAGCAAGAACCAGGAAGCCCGCATTGTTCAGCGTCGCGCCATGGACCTGATCCAGCGCGGCGTGCCGGAAGAACAGATCCGCGGCAACCTGGAAATGCTCAAGGGCGGCGCGACCGAAGAAGCCACCCGCGAACTGAAGCTGTTCTTCATCCTCGGCAAGATCGCCGAGAGCATGGACGTGGAAGTCACCAACGGCGAACTCAACGGCAACATCGCCGCGATCGCCGAACAGCGTGGCCTTCGCCCGGAGAAGCTCAAGCAACAGATGCAGCAGGAAGGCACGCTCAGCAACCTGTACCTGCGTCTCCGCGAACTCAAGGCCATCGACAAGATCCTTGAGAAGGCCCAGATCGAGGAAGTGGAACCGGAAGCCCTCAAGGCGTAAGCCTGAGCGTCCGACCAGTTGAATGAAACCCGAAGTGACAAGGCCAAAAACCTTGTCACTTCGCATTTGTAGCTGCGACGCCTGCGTCGCCTCGCGCGATGAGGTCGACTCTTGCGGGAAGGCGACGCAGGCGTCGCAGCTACGGAAGACCATCATGTCGCAACCGACCGCCACGATTCGTGCCCTCAACGGCTTCAAAGACATGCTTCCCGCCGACGCGGCGAAGTGGCAGCACATTGAAGGCATCGCCCGCCAAGTCGCCGGCGCGTTCGGCTATCACGAGATCCGCACGCCGGTGCTGGAATCCAGCGACGTCACCCACCGCGGCGTCGGCGACACCAGTGACATCGTTCAGAAGGAAACCTACACCTTCGCCGACCGCAACGGCGACTCGGTCACCCTGCGCCCCGAAGGCACGGCCGGCGTCGTCCGCGCCGTCATCGAGGCCGGGTTGCTGAATGACATGGGGGCCCGCGTGAAGGTCTGGTATATCGCCAGCAACTTCCGCCACGAGCGCCCGCAGAAGGGCCGGCTCCGCCAGCACCACCAGTTCGGCATCGAATGCTTCGGCGTGCCCAACCCCGAGCAGGACGTCGAATGCATTCTGCTCCAGATGGCGTTCTACCAACGCTGCGGCGTGCGCGATCTTGCACTCGTCGTGAACAGCATGGGCGACCGTGAGAGCAAGTTGCGCTACCGCGAAGCCCTCGTTGCGTTCCTCACGCCCAAGGCGGCCGAACTGAGCGAAGACAGCCAGCGCCGGCTCAAGACCAATCCGCTGCGCATTCTC
>JAQGHK010000385.1 GCA_028288875.1 Phycisphaerales bacterium
CTTCCTCGATGCTGAGCTTCTGCTCCTTCACGCCCTTTTCCACCGTCTTACGCATGGACCGCAGGAGTTCTTCGCTGTTGTATTGAACGTAGTTCAGAACTTCTCGGACGGTGTCGCCATAGATGACTTCGTCGACGCTGTACGCGCCGGCTTCGTCCACGGTGATGTGGACGGCGTGGGTGTCGCCGAGCAGGTTGTGGAGGTCGCCGAGGATTTCCTGGTACGCGCCGACGAGGAACGCGCCGACGTAGTAGTCTTCGCCGACGTAGGGGTGCAGTTCCAGAACGCTTTTGACGTCGCGCTTGTCGATGAAGCGATCCACCTTGCCGTCACTGTCGCACGTAATGTCGGCCAGAATGCCGCGGCAATTGGGGGCCTCGTTCAGCCGGTGGATCGGCATGATCGGGAACAGGTGATCGATCGCCCAGCTGTCGGGCATCGACTGGAAGATGCTGAAGTTGCAGAAGAACGTGTCGCAGAGCATCGACTCCAAGCCCTCGAATTCCTCGGGCACGTAATCCAGCTTGCGGACGATGTTGAGAATCTTGAAGCATGTGCCGAAGTACAGCTTCTCGGCCATCGCGCGGTCTTCCAGCTTGCAGTAGCCGAGGCTGAACAGGTTCAGCACGGCGTCCTTGGCCACCTGGGCGTCGTGGAAATATTCGGTGAAGTTCTGCTCGTTCACGCCATCGTACGTCTCGCGGAGATTCTGCACTTCCTTGGGCAGGCGCAGGATGTCGTCGGGAGCAATATCGGCGACTTCAAAGCGGCCGAAACCGCTCCAGCCGATGATGTTGAAGATCAGCACGCTGTGGTACGCCACCATCGCCCGGCCGGACTCGCTGAGAATCGTCGGATGAGGCACTTTCGCGGCATCGCAGACCTCCTTGATGTGGAACACGATGTCGTTGGCGTATTCCTGCAGGCCGTAGTTGATGGACGATTCGAAATTGGTCTTCGACCCGTCGTAGTCCACGCCCAGGCCGCCGCCGACATCGATAAACTTCATCCCCGCGCCGAGCCGGCAAAGCTCCGTGTACACCCGGGCCAGCTCCATGATGGCGGCTTTGATGTTGCGGATGTTGTTGATCTGGCTGCCCAGGTGAAAGTGCAGCAGATTCAGGCAGTCGGCCATGCCCTCTTTTTTGAGATAATCGACGGCGTCGATCACTTCGCTGACGAACAGGCCGAACTTGGAGCGCTCGCCGCCTGATTCCTGCCAACGGCCGGCGCCTTTGGCGCTGAGCTTCACGCGCACGCCGATGCGCGGGCGGACGTTGTGGATCTTGGCGAACTTTACGATCGCTTCCAGCTCGCTGAATTTTTCCACGACCGGAATGACCATCCGGCCGATCTTGGTCGCCAGGATGACGGCCTCGATAAATTCGTCGTCCTTAAATCCGTTGCAGATGATCGGCGTGTTGTCGTCATCGACGATCGCCATAACCGCTAACAGTTCCGGCTTGCTGCCGGCTTCCAGGCCGAAGTTGTGGACCTTGCCGAAGTAGTGGATCTCTTCCACGACGTGGCGCTGCTGGTTCACCTTGATCGGGTAAACGCACTGGTAGTTGCCGGTGAACTCGTTGTCCTTGATGGCCGTCGCGAAGGCGTCGTGAATCTTGTTCACGCGGTGCTGCAGGATGTCGGTGAACCGAATGAGCACCGGCGCGGCGATATCGCGGCTGCGCAGGTCGTCCACCAGCTTCTTCAGATCGATCGCCTTGCTGGGCTCACCGGTGGGGGTGACGGCGACGTTGCCGTCGGCGTTGACGGTGAAATACTCCTGGCCCCAGCCGGCGATGTTGTACAGCTTGGCGGATTCTTCAACGGACCATTCGCCGTTGAACGTGTGCTTATTGATGCTGGGCTTTGGCGCGGTGGTGTTGCGCGGGCGTTCGTTCGTGGCGGCGTCAAAAGTGTTGAGCGCGGCGGCTGAGGACATCGTTGGGTTCCACCTTGAGGCAGAAGGAGCAATCGGGCATTGGCGAAAACGTTTCGCCGGCCGGTAATAGTATCGCAGCGGAGGCAAAAACCGCGCGTTGATTACGCGTCCGAGAAAAATTAATTCCCTCGCCGAAAAGCTAGACCGCAGGCATCTGCTGGCTGAGGCAGTGGATCGCGCCCAGCCCCCAGATCAGCTCGGTGCAGTCGATGCCAATCACTTTGTGCTTCGGCAGGTGCGATTGCAGGATATCGATCGCCTTTTTGTCATTCTTGCGGTCCCGGAAGGTCGGCACGAGCAACGCGCCATTCACGAACAGGAAGTTGATGTACGTGGCCGGCAGGCGCTCGCCGTCGTGCTCCACCGGCGACGGCATCGGCAGTTCAATGATCTCAAACGGCCGCCCGTCCTGATCGCGGAGCTTCTCCGCCTGCTTGCGGGCGGATTTCAGGGTCTTGTAGTTCACGTCTTTCGCGTCGGGCTCGATGGCCATCACCAGCTTGGTCGGGCTGATGAAACGGGCGAGGTCGTCGACGTGGCCGTCGGTGTCGTCGCCTTCAATGCCGCCTTCCAGCCAGAGGATGTTGGTCTGGCCGTAGTAATCCTTCAGATATTGCTCGATCTGAGCTTTGGATAGGTCGGGATTGCGGTTTTTGTTGAGCAGGCAGTCGACCGTGGTGACGAGCGTGCCGGCCCCGTTTACTTCGATCGCGCCGCCTTCCATGATGACGCCGAGGCCGGTGCGGGCGATGGCGCGTTCGTACAGGCAGCCGGTCCGCGGCCAGGCGGCCGAGTCGGGCTTTTCGGGATAGAAGATCGGGATCTTCAATTCCATCGCGATTTCCGTCGGCACGCGATCGTCGTCCTGATACGGCGGATACTTCCCGCCCCAGGCGTTAAAGCCCCAATCAACGATGGCCAACTGCTTCTTCGCCCGGTTCACGACAAACGCTGGCCCGTGATCGCGGCACCAGTTTTCGTTCGTCTTGATGTGATGGAACACGACGTTCTTCGACGGCCCCCCGGCGTCTTTCAACTGCTGGCGGACGATCCGCTCGACATTGCCGTTCGGCACGTTCACGTGGACGGTTTCCCGTGGAGCGATCTCGCGAAAAATCGCCGCCATGATAGCCGGCACGGTGTGGTGCTTGTCCGGAAAGCTGATCCCCTCCGGCCGCGGCCAACTGAACCAGGTGCCGGCGTGCTTTTCCCATTCGGCCGGGAAAGTGAAGCCGAGGGAGGCGGGGGTCTTGTCGATGATTTTTAAGGATGCCATGAGTGGAGCACACTGCTGCGTTAATTCGATCGCATTGCCTGAACAACGATGAAGAGAGTGACAGTGGCTAGCGTGACGCAGTTGAACCAATAAATCATTGTTCGTGGCCTGCCACCGACGCTTCTCGGGATCATTAAACAGGCGGCCGGACAAAAAGTCAGCAATTGGATAGCAACAGCGCCGCCTCCGCCGTATGGCCCGAAACCGGCAACAAAGCCGTAGATGACAAGACCGAGCGACAGAAGCGATCCCACCAAAATGCCTGCATCCATCGCGTAGTCCGAATCAGACGGCGATCTGAGCGGCGGCTGAGAACGCGCCTCATAGTCCAGCTTGTCGCTCATTATGTTTCGATAAATCGCTTAGTCAGGTCTCCGTACGAATCAATCCGCCGATCCCGCAGGAACGGCCAATGCGTGCGGGCGAACTCCACCTTTTCCAGGTCGAGCGGGTTCACGATCACTTCTTCCTTGTCGATGCTGGCCCGGTAAATGATCTGGCCGCTCGGTTCGGTCATGAAGCTTTGGCCCCAGAACTGGATGCCGGCGTCGTTCACGTAGCCGCCCATTTCATCGCGGATTTTTTCAATGCCGATGCGGTTTGGCGAGCAGACGTAGCAGCCGTTGGCCACCGCGTGGCTGCGCTGAATGATCTCCCAGCTTTCGTGCTGGGCGGTGCCGTAGAGTTCCTTCTCGTGCGGATGCCAGCCGATGGCGGTGGGGTAGAACAGGATTTCCGCGCCCTGCAGGGCCGTCAGGCGGGCGGCCTCGGGGTACCACTGGTCCCAGCAGATCAGCGTGCCAATCTTGGCGTACTTGGTGTCCCACGCCTTGAAGCCGGTGTCGCCGGGCGTGAAGTAGAACTTCTCGTAATAGAGCGGATCGTCCGGAATGTGCATCTTGCGGTAGATGCCCAGCACCTGGCCCTGATCGATAATCGCGGCGGTGTTGTGGTACAGGCCGGCGGCGCGTTTTTCGAAGAGGCTGGCGATGATCGTGCAGCCGTACTTCTTGCTGATCTTGCAGAACAGATCGGTGCTGGGGCCGGGGATCGTTTCGGCCAGCTTGAAGAAGCGGTGGTCTTCCACCTGGCAGAAATACTGGCTGGCGAACATCTCCTGCGTGCAGATGATCTTCGCGCCCTTCTTGGCCGCCTGCTCGATGAGCGCGGCTTGCTTTTTCCGATTGACGGCGGGGTCTTCCGCGCAGGTCATCTGCGTGATGCCGACGGGCACGATGCGGTCGCTTTTGTTCTGGTTGGCCATTGCGGAAGAATGATACGGAGAGAATGAACCACGGAGCACACGGAGAGCACGGAGAAGCAAAAATTATTTGAATCTTTTTTCTCTCCGTCTCCGTGCCCTCCGTGCTCTCCGTGGTTAATTCAGGTTGCTCGTGACCGTCGCGCCGGCCGGCAGGCGAATCTGATCCAGCACCACGCTCGGATCGACGGCTGTGATCGTCAGCGTGTGTTTGCCCGGCGCGAGGGGGCCGACCGCCAGGTCGAAGGATTTGCGGTTCATCACGACGGCGTCGCTGCGGATTTTGGCGTTTTCGCTGGTCGCTTCGCCGCCGGGAATGTCGACCGTCTGGGCGGGGCCGGCGTCGATGGCGACGGCGATCCGCAGCTTGTGGTCCTGCGTCAGCCGCATCGTCGGCAAGGCTTCAAAGCCGATCGAAGCTTCGCTCACGGCGTCGGGCAGCTTGAAGTCGTACGCCAGCGAGCCCAGCGGCGCGTCGGTGGCGACCGCCGTCGTCGGCAGCGGCGTCACCGCGCGGCCAGACCAGCCGACGCCATCGACCGCTTGCCACGTTCGAGCGCCTCGGGTCGATCGACCGCTGGCCGCGTCGATGACCACGCCCACGTCGTCCTTGCGCGGCTGCGTGGCGGGGCGGGGCTTCAGCTTTCCCCCGAGGGCTTCGGGCCACTGCATGCCGTTCTGATTCAGGGCCATCATGCGCTGCCATTTGCCGGCGCCGACCTGCTCGTTGTAGCGAGCGGTGTCTTTGTCGATCAGCCGCTTCCATTGCGCCTGATCGGCGGGCTCGCCCAGGAACAGCCGACCGGCTGCGGCGAGGGCGCGGGCGGCGTAGCCGACGGTTTCAAAATAGGCATCGCGACGGTCCTCAGGAATCGTCTCCGCGACGGCGACTTCTTCCTGAAGGAGGGCGTCGTAGCCTTGAAGCATCGCGGCGCGCAGGCCTTGCCGCATTGCGCCGGCATCGACGTAGGAAAGGTGCTCGGGCCTTCGCATCGCGGCGACGGCGTAGTAGTGGTCGAGCAGCGTCTTCACCTTCGGCCCGGCGGTCGGGCCGAAGTTTTCGGTGCAAAAGCGGTCCAGAAACACGCGCTGCGCGTCCGGGCCGAACTGTTCGGGGTTCCAGGCGAGTTGCGACCAGAAATCGAGCGCGATTTCGCCGGGCTTGATGTCGCCGACGTTCACGACCCAGAGCGCTTTCGAGCCGTTCTCGTAGGCCTTGTGCATCTCCTCCCACATCAGGCCCGGCGAAGTGGTTTCCACCCACAGATACGAATGCGGCGAGCCCCAGTAGCTGAAATGGTAATAGACGCCGGTGCCGCCGGACCTCGCCCGTTCGGCTTCGCTGGCCAGACGGCGGATGTAGCCGAAGTTGTCGTCCGGCCAGACGATGATCGCATTGTCCGGCACCTTCAGGCCGGCTTCATACAGCGGCAGCACTTCCTTGTACGGCACAAAGCATTGAGCGGGCGGGCCGTACTTTTGCGTGACGTTGTCGGCGATCAGTTTCTGCTGGTCGGCGAAGAGGTTCTCCACCATCGTCACGCGGGCGGGCACTTCCTTGGGTCCCTTCATCGGTTCGTCGTGAATGCCGCGGATGCCGAGCGTCCAGACCGATTCAAACGGCCCACGATTCTTCGCGGCCCATTCCCAATAGTTGTGAATGTTCTGCGTGTTCGTGTCATAGCGCCACTCGCCGTCGCTCTTTGGCCAGTAGACGTTGTTGCGCAGCATCGGCTCGCAATGGCTGGCGCCGGTGACAATCGCCCAATCATCGGCCATTTCGGCGTTGCCGGGCACGGCAGTGAACTCGCCGCTGCCGGGATGCATGGCGGGCCAGATGTAATTCAGGCGAAGCCGCAGCATCAATTCAAACACGTGGGCGTAGGCCTTGGGGCCGATGCGCTTCGTGCCGCCACCATCGTCGATCTGCATGCCCCAGGGGCGGAAGCCGAAATCTTCGTCATTGATGAAGATGCCGCGGTATTTCACCTTCGGCGCGGCTTCGATGCTCTGCTCGCCGGCAACGCGCAGGTGTTCGTGCTTGGTCGGCGGAACGTCGGCCCACCAGTACCACGGCGAGACGCCGATGCGTTTGGAAATTTCCGTCACGCCGTACGCCGTGCCGCGACGGTCGGCGCCTGCGATGACGAAGGCACGCTCGACGTTCGGCAGCGGCTTCTCAACGACAAACCAGCCGAAGGTTTCGGCCTGATCGCGGAGCGCGGCGATGGCGATTTTTTTATCAGCAGCGAGGCGGTCGATCACCGCCGACTGGCCGACGGTGCCGATCAGCACGGCGGTGCGGCCGAGTCCCGCGGCGTCCGCTTTCACGGTCGGCCGGTGGCCGGTGACGCGCTCAATATCATCCGCCAGCAGGCCGCCGGCGAGTTGAACTACCTTGGCGTCGCTCGGGTCGACAAAGACATCCGCGTCGGTGAGCGATACGTCGGCCGGCCCGGCGGGCTGGTCGTCAATCGTCACCGTTTTCAGTTCGGCGGCGTGAATCGTGGCGGCCGACAGAATCACGGCCAGCGCGGTCGCCCGCGCCCAAGTTACTCGCTCCATCGTCACTCCTCTTCCTTTGCTCACGTCGCCAGCGATAACATAAACCGCTCGACGTTATCCGATGCTTCGCCAAGGCCGCTCTTGCTCCGATGATCGAGGTCGGCCAGCAGATCCAGCGCATCGGCCAACCCGCGGTCGCCGAGTTTGTCGGCGGTGCGGAGTAAGGCATCAACGTTATGGGCCGGCCAGATGCGCAGCTCTTTGGCGATCGCGGCCGGATTGATTCGCTGCTTTTTCAAACGCTGGGCCTTCACCGCCTTTTCCAGCCAGATCGTCAGCCAGGTGACGGCGCGAAACTCGGTGCTCGGGTCGCTGCTAAGCAACTGCCGCCAGCGCTCCAAAGCTTTGTCGACGTGGCCGGCGGTCAGTTCGTCGGTCATGTGCCACATTTCCTGCTCGCGCTGGAAGACGACACTGACGTTCACTTCCTTTTCCGTCACCCGGCCGGTGGTCATTAGGGCGAGCTTGGCGATCTCGTTATCCAGTCGGCCGAGGTCGGCACCGACGAGGTCAGCCAGCAAGCTAGCGGCCGGCGGATCGATCTGGGTTTTGTGGGCGGTCTTCGCACGATCGATCACCCAGCGGGCCAGGTCGCGATCCTTCGGCGGTTCGCACGGCTCCACTTTGCCGTGCTTGGCGATCAGTTTGCTGATTCGCTGGTTGCCCGGCAGCGTTTTGCATCGCAGCACCAGCGTGGCCGAGTCGACCGGGTTCGCCACGTACTCTTCCATGTTCTCACGGAAGCGGCTGATGAATTCCTCGCCGCTCCGGACGACCACGAGCTTGCTGCCCGCGAACATCGAAAAGCTGCGAACTTCGTCCAGCACGTCGGCCACTTGTGCGGTTTCGCCGTCGAAATCGATGCGCTGGGCATCTTTCCCCAGCGACGCGGCAATGCGACGCACCGCCTCCAGTTGGAGGAAGCTGTCGCTGCCGACTAATGCGTGAACCGCGGGCATAGATCGGGATTCTACGGGACCATGCGTCAGATTGGGAACGATCGGAAATGATGTCTTTGGTAGGGGCGACGCATGCGTCGTCCGCGTAGGTCGATTGACGCTCCCGGACGACGCGTGCGTCGCCCCTACGAAGAACGCCTGAAACCGCGCCCGTGGCTGCCAAATCGCGTATACTTCCCCCGGCCATGGGTAACGAATTTGAAAGCGTCTGTGACGATTTTTACGTCAACCTCCGCGTCGGCACGCAGCTGGGCCTCCCGCAGCAGCGGGAGACGCTCATCCACTTTTTTGAACAGATCCAGAAGTCCTTCCCGGACATGACCCGTTTCCGCCGTTCGGAGCAGACCGAACTGACGCTGGAAGAGGACCGCGAAAGGGACAGCTACCGCTGGCTGAGCGTCGACGCCGCCCGCTTGGCCTGCGGACATGTGAACCCGGAATCGATCCAGGATGCCCTGAAACTGCACCACACCGTGCTGGATCACGCCCCGCACGCGCTGGGGCTGAGCATGGTGGAAATCGATCACATGGACGTGGTGTTTGGCTTTGATCTGGAATTCGCCGGCAATCATGACGAAGTCATCGCCGAGAGCCTGATGGCGGATTCGCCGCTGTCGGGCCTTTTGGATGAAGCGGGCGCGAAGGCGGTGGACGTCCAGCCATCGATCACGGTCTCGCTGAGCGACGACCAGCGATTGCAGGCGCGGATCGACGTCGTCACCCGTTCTGCCGGCCAGCCCGGCCGGGCGAGCGAATTCGGGCCCGAGGCGATCAGCGTGTTCCTCGTCCTCCGCCGCTACTGGGGCGACCGTGGGCGCGAGCCGGTGGAAGAACTGCTCAACAGCATGTCCGCCCGGGCGGAAGTGTTGGCGCAGTCGTTTGTCGTGCCGAAGATCATCGTGCCGATTCGCTCCGCCATCGCCACGCGGTCGTGATCCGGCCTTTGCCGCTGGCATCCATTCAATTCTCCGAGGACACTGCCCATCATGAGCGAACCCCAGACGCCGCCTTCAGTCTCGACCGGCCCGATCGTTGCCCGCGCGGGGCGGTATTATCGCAACGCCCGTTTCCTGATGGTCCTGGGCCTGCTGATCATGGCCGGGTTCTTCATGTATGACGGGTACGTGCGTTACCCGGCACAGAACAAGATGATCGATCAGATCGCCGCCGAGATCGACAAGCTGCCGACGGGCTCGCCCACCTGGGTGGATCTGGACCAGAAGCGGCAGAAACTGGGCGCGAAAAAGACCGGAACCGATCTCGGCCTGCAAAAGGTGCTCGGGTTTGCGCTGCCCGTGGCGGCCGTCGCCTACATGCTGTTCTTCCTGAACAAGAGCCGCGGCGAAGTGCGGCTTGAGAACGACACACTGACCGCCCCGGGCCATCCGCCGGTGCCGGTGGCGGATGTTCAATCGGTCGATAGCAAGCTGTGGAAGAAGAAGGGCATCGCCGTCGTGAAGTACAACACGGCCGGCAAGAGCGGGGCGATCACGCTGGACGATTTTGTGTACCAGCAGGCGCCGATTGATGCGATCTATGATCGGCTGGTGCCGCCGAAAGCCGCTCCGGTGGCCCCGCCGGCAACGGCTGACGCCTGACGTCTGGTCCCTCTCCCGGCAATACCGGGCGAGGGGACCAAGCAGCTGCGATTTAAACTTATAGATATTGCAGTGCTTCCGCCCGTTCTTCCTCCGTCACGCGGTAGAAGTTACGGCTCCACTCTTAGTATTTCTGCTCGGCGTAGATCGCTTGGAACGGGCCGAACGTTTCGGCCACCAGCTCATCGGCTTCGAAGGCCCGGACGGCATCCAGCAAGGTCTGCGGCAAACGCGTCACCTGTCGCTTGCGCTCATCGCCTTTACTGAGCGAATACAGATTGTCATTCAACGGCTCGCCCGGATCGAGCTTTAGGCGAATGCCTTCCAAGCCTGCGGCCAGCGATAGGGCGGCGGCTAGGTGCGGGTTCACGCCCATGTCGACGGCCCGGTTTTCCACGCACGGCCGGCTCATGGGCAGGCGCAGCATCGCGCTGCGGTTGTTCTTGCCGTAGCAGCGCAGCACCGGGGCCCAGCTCATTTCGGGAAGGTCGCCTTGGGCGATTAGGCCTTTGTAGCTGTTGAAGCTCGGGCAGCAGACGGCCGTGAGCGCCGGGGCGTGTTTCAGCAGGCCGGCGGTGAAGTGGAGGCAGAGATCGGTCGTATCAAGACCATATTTTGTGGCGAGCGGATTCGCGGCGGCGTCGGTTCCTTTGGTGAGGAAGACGTTCTTCCCGCTGGCGTCGGTCAGGCTCATGTTGAAGTGCGCGCCGCTGCGGAAGTCGTTGGCAAACGGCTTGGGCATGAAGGTCGCAATCGCGCCGATGCTCTCGGCCACCAGTTAGGCCATCTGGCGCAGGAAGACGAAGCGGTCGGCCATCGTCAGGGCGTCGGTGTAGTGGAAATCGAATTCGAATTGGCCACGGCCGCATTCCTGATCGAAGCTGTGGACGCCCCAACCGAGGGCGTCGATGTAACGGCACATCGGGTCGAGGAAGTCCATGGATTGCAGGGTTTGGTTGACGTCGTAGCAGGCGTTGGGGCCCTTGAAAGGCGATTGCGCAAGCGGGACGAGCTTCCCGTCCGGCGTCTTCCGCAGCACGTAAAACTCGGGCTCGATGCCTAAGCTGAACGCATAACCCATCGCTTGCGCCTTCGCCTGAACCTGTTGGAGCAGGACGCGCGCGTCGCCGCCGTAGGGGGAGCCGTGATACCAGCAATCGCTGGGGATCCACGCGAAGCGATTGTCCCATGGGCAGACAACGGCGGCGTTCAGATCGGGCACGGTCTGGCACTCATCTTCCTGCGGGCCGACCAGGCCCATGCCTTCGACGGCACCGACGGTGTAGAGCTCGCCGCCGTCACAGAGTTCATCGAACTTCGCGATCGGCACGCACTTGGCCTTGGGGACGCCGAAGACATCGACGAACGCGGCGAGAATGTACTGGACGCCAGCGCCGGTGAGCTCGGCCTTCAATTCAGCGACTTTTGCGAGATCGGGTTTCATACGTTTCCTTCAGTGAGCGGGGGAACTTCAATTTGGGCTTGGCGGACGACGGCCGTAAGGGCGTCGCCGATTTCGATAAAGAGTTTCTGACCGTCCTCGGCCGTCGCGCGGGACGGGTAGCCGGTGACGCCGTTGGTGCTGGTGAGCGGCACGACGTGCGTAAACACCCGGCCGGCCGTGCGGTCGGGGTCGTCGGCCTCTTTGATCTTGTCCATGCGAACGGCGGCGGGATCGATCGCGAGCATCAGTGCAGTCTCGGCGCGATTGGCGTGAAAGTCGGCGGCGTCATCCGTGAACTGCTGCCAGATGCTCGCCGTGAGATCGAACGTGCTGCGGAGGCCGATGCTGAAACCGGTTTTCTTTTCGAAGGCATCGAAGCGAACGTGATCAATCGCGCAGCGCGCGGCCGGCACGTTGCCCCAGTGGCTGTTGATCAGCATCAATCGACGAAAGCCCGCGGCCTGCACAAACTGCGCGACCTGTCTGAGCATCGCGATCAACGTCTCAGGGAAAACGGAAACAGTGCCGGGCCATTGGCCGGTATGCCCTAGGGAACATCCGTAGGTGACGGGCGGCAGGACAGGAACGCCGGTCTTGGCCGAGGCGTAGCAACAAAACGCGTGGGCGAAGACGCTATCGGTGTTGAGTGGTAATTGCGGGCCGTGCTGCTCGGTGGCGCCGAGTGGCAGCAGGGCGGTATCGGTGTTGGAGGCGACGAGCGTGGCCATTTCCGGCCACGTCAGTTCGTCCCACAACACGGCCGGGCCACCGGCGAGGGTGGCGACGCGGGGTAACCATTGATTCACGGTTGAGTCCCTTTCGGGCCTCGGCCTTCGATCCGACCGTGTCGCAAGTGTTCCAGCAACGATCGTTCCAACGCTGAAAAGAGAGCGTTGGATGCGCGCCGCGTAGGCATTCACGTGCGGCAATGTCGCGTTGTGAGCAGTTTCTGTACGCGCATCAGGCAATCGCTGGGCATATTTTCTCTGGCATTAACCTTGCATACACAATGATGACAGTTTGATCCCGCCGCCTGGCGTAGGTGGACGCAAAGTCGCCACCGAGTTTCGGTCCTGAGGGTTTTAGCGCGACGCGCTCGCCCGACGGCCGTCCGATCAACGACGCGCATCGTCTGATGCTTTGTGAGTCGTTTCGCCTGAGCGAACCGAGATCTGTCGCCTACGCCTTCGATCCGGTCCGGCGTCGCTCTGTCGTCCTTGATTGTTTCGAATTCCTCTTTGAAACGAGCGATCGTTTCGAACATTCCGTCTACGGAGGTCGCATGGGTTCTCTATTCAGTGCCTGTCGGGTCGCCTTCTCTGCCTCGTTCACCGCCGCCATTCTCGGCATCGCCGCGCTCGCGCCGGCCGACACACTTAAAATCGGTTACTCCGACTGGCCGGGCTGGTCGACGCTCGACGTCGCCAAGGAAAAAGGGTTCTTCAAAGAAGCCGGTGTAGACGTCGAACTGGTGTGGATGGAATACCTGCCGAGCATGGAAGCGCTTGCCGCCGGCAAGGTCGATGCGGTGACGATGACCAACGGTGACGCCATGGTCACCGGCGCTACGGGGAAACCCAGCAAGTGCATCGTGCTCACCGACTACAGCAACGGCAACGACATGATCGTCGGCAAGCCGGGCATCGCCTCCTTCAAAGACCTCAAAGGCAAAAAGATCGGCCTTGAGCTGAACCTTGTGGAAAACCTTCTGCTGCTCAAAGGCCTGGAAGCCAACGGTATGAAGGAAGAAGACGTAACGCTGACCAACGTGCCGACGAATGACACGCCGCAGGCGCTGGCCAGCGGTGGGGTGGATGCGATTGGCGCGTGGTACCCGGTCGCCGGGCAGGCCATCAAGCAGGTGGCCGGCGCGAAGCCGCTGTTCACCAGCGCTGAAGCGCCCGGCCTGATCTACGACGGCATTTACGTCGCCCCGGAAAGCCTCGCCAAGCACCGCGCCGACTGGGTGAAGGTCGTGGCCGCTTACTGCAAGACGGTCGACTTCATCAAGGATGAAAAGACCAAAGAAGAGGCCGTCAAAATCATGGCCGCCCATGTTCAGGTCGATCCGAAGGAATATG
>JAQGHK010000439.1 GCA_028288875.1 Phycisphaerales bacterium
TGCGCTCGAACCATTGCTCGGCCGCCGTCTGCAGCGGGCTGCTGGCCAGGCTGATGACGAACCGGCATAGGCCGGTCGCACGCTCGCAGCGCATCGGGTTGCGCTTGTATGCCATCGCACTGCTGCCGACCTGCTCGGCCTCGAAGGGCTCTTCCAGTTGCTTCAAGCCCGCAAGCAGGCGAACGTCATTGCAGAAACGGTGAATACTCGCCGCGATGCCGGCCAGGCTGTTGACGATCTGCGCGTCGATTTTCCGCGGATAGGTCTGGCCGGTGACGCAGAACGAGGCGTCAAAGCCGAAGGCCTTGGTGACGGCCTCATCGAGTTGATCACACTTTTTCGAATCGCCGTCGAAGAGCGTGAGGAACGACGCCTGCGTGCCGGTGGTGCCTTTGACGCCGCGGAATTTCAGCGTGGCGATGCGGTATTCCAGCTCTTCCAGGTCGATGGCCAGGTCCTGCGCCCAGAGCGTGGCGCGTTTGCCGACGGTGGTGAGCTGGGCGGGCTGGAAATGCGTGTAGACGAGCGTCGGCAGGTCTTTGTGCTTCACGGCGAAGGTGCTGAGCGCATCGATCGCCGCCGCCAGCTTGCCGGCCAGCAGCTTCATGCCGTCGCGCATGATGATCAGATCGGCGTTGTCGACAACGTATTGGCTGGTCGCGCCGAGGTGAATTACGCCCTTGGCGGCGGGGGCGGCCTCTTCGAACGTGTGCACGTGGGCCATCACGTCGTGGCGAAGGCGCTTTTCCCACGCGGCGGCGGCGGGGAAATCGATGTCGTCCAGCTTGACCGCCATCTGTGTCAGCGCGGCTTCGGTAATCCGCGTAATCCCCAGCCCGCGTTCGGCCTTGGCCAGTTCCAGCCACAGGCGACGCCAGAGCCCGAACTTATGCTTCGGCGAAAACAGCCGCAGCATCTCGGGTGAAGCATTGCGCGAAACGAGGGGCGATTCATAAGTGGCAAAGGCTGTGTCAGAGGACATTCGCCGAGTCTAAGCGGCGCGATGAATTGCGGAAAGGGGATCGCCGAAAGGGCGGCAACCCGCTTCACCCCTTCGCCGGAATCGTCAGCGTGATCCGGAAGATTTCGCCGCTCATCGCGTCGTACGCCAGAACGCCGTTGCCGTCGACACACCAGGCGGTGATCCGCAGCGCCCGCTTGGGGAATCCGAGCCGCATATTCATGGCGTCGCGATCAATGACCGTGTCGCCGTTTGGGCCGTGGACGACCAGCAACGGATACTGCAGTGGCTCGGCCGAGACGGCCAGCGGATCGACCGACAGCGGCGGGGCGTCGGTGAAGAACTCGAGCACGCGCGGGCCCGTGTCAGGCGGAGACGCGCCCTCGGCGGCCCCAACCCGCGCCGGCAGCACCAGTGGCCCGACCGTCGGCACTGGACGCGGCGTGCGATTGGGCTGGCTGATCAGCTTTCCGCCCGTGCCGACACGCCAGCATTCTCCGGTCGTCGGCCGAAGCACAGCCAGCGAGCCGTCCGTGTCGACGAACCACGCGTCGTCGCGCAATACCGTGAACGGAGCACTGGCGTCGCCCGACTGGCCGTCGGTCAATTGCGCGAACGGCCGGCTCAGCCGTGGTGCCCCGCCGGCGACCTGGCGGGCGTCGATCCGCAGCAGATTGATCTGGTCCGCGATTCGTAAGATCAACCAGATAGTGTCGCCAGCGACGAGCATCTGCGGCTCCGCCAGATCTAAGGAAGCGCCGGCCGCTAGCTGGCTGCGCATTTCGCGGGCGTCGGCGACGCTGATGAGCTCATCCCGCCGGCTGCGAAAAACAAACACGCCGGCGTCATGATCCCGATCCGCCCGGGCGTAGAGGACCAGATCATCCCGAATTGCCACCGCCGCCGCGACGCGCGAGGTGCCATCGCCCCCCCGAACCAATGGCCCCAGCTTGGTACTGGCAAACCGCCCCCACCCCGCGGCATCTTCCCCGCCATAGCGACCCGGGCGGCCGGGAGGAAGGGTGATCAAGGCGTCATGCGCGAATGGAATCAGGCTAACGGCCGATTCAGGACGGACGGCACGGAGGGTGGTGAGGTCGGCAGTTGGACTAGTCGGGGCTGGAGCAGTTGGAGCCGACGAAGGTTGAGCATTGCCACAGCCGTCGGTCGCGATGAGCGTCATCAACAGCCAAATTCTTATCCTTATAAAGGAAGACGATATGAATTCTACTGCCCGCTTATCCATCGTTGGAATCGTAACACTTTGCCGTGGTCGCGACTTGCGGCTGAAAGGCGTTCGGTAAATAAAAAGAGGAGTGTTCCATGGGTTGGAACACTCCTCTTTATTCAAAAGCCAGCTTTGATCGATTACCGAACGGTGTAGTAACCAGCGGTAGCAGGGCTTGGGTTCGGGTAGGCAGCCAGAACATCCTTCCACGTTTCCGTGGTGTCCCACTGAAGCTGCGTGCCACGGGGCGCCCAAAGGTTAGGATCGCAAGCCTCCATGTCACGCATGGTCACAACGTGCCCGTCAAAGAACAGGCAGTTCATCGCGTACGAATTTTTGCCGGGGTTGCCGTGACGGAACGCGAAGTTGCGGTCGTCATAGCCCGGCGTAACGGTCTGGCCGCCGTTGATCTTCGAGCGACCCCATCCGCGTGAGAAGATGCTCCATGGTCCGACGTCGCCGTAAGCACCGCCGGAGCTCGTGTTGAAGGCACCGTTGAATGACGGCCCTGCGGTTGAATTGAACTTACCGCCATCAGCCACAAACACTTTTTCGCTGGCACTGCCGATCATTGAAATTTTGGGGATGTAACCGGTGGGAGGATTATTATACAGGCCCGCGGACATGCGTGAATCGCCGCCAGTTGCGCTATGCAGCAAACCAAAGACATAGGCGCTGCAGTACGACATCATTGGGAGGGTGGGCGGTGCAGACGGCATCGTTGCCGTCGAAAAGTTTGTCGCTGTGAACGCATTCAGCGGGCAGCTGAGCACAGGGGAAT
>JAQGHK010000447.1 GCA_028288875.1 Phycisphaerales bacterium
GCAGTTTCTGCTTACGAGACGACGAGGATCACATTCGCTGAGCACGTTCATTTGTGATGTGCTCCGTTTCAATAGATGTCTTCGTTGTTCGCCGTTACCTTTATTGAGAGCCGGGAGTAATCGTGAAGGCAAACCTGGTTCGCATCTGTCGAGATACGTTCCGGCAGCGGTCGGCCGACGCCCGCCCGGTTGTGGGTCTTCAGGCATACGTTTGGCGCTACTTGCCTACGCCGGTGACTTGTGGCTGCGGGCACACAGCTGCGCATACCGATCTCATCCACAGCCCGAGCGACCCGGATCGACAGAACTTCATCGCCTGCCCGATGTGCGGGGATATCGTCGATCCTGATTACGAAGATCCGGACGATGTGGCGCGCGAGCTCGGCCTCGTCTAATCACTTCCCGGGGGCCGCTCCGGTTCGACTTCCTCACCTTGCAATTGGCTGTGCAGAGCGCGCCTAGCGGTCCGCGGGTTACCTGCTGATTCGCAATTTCTGCCGGTCCGTCGGTGGATTGGCGGGAATCCCGCGCCGATTCGGGTAATAATGGATTGTCCGAACCGGCCGCGTGATTAGGAGCTTTGATGTCTGACCGTCTTCCCCCGCCAAAACTGCTGCAGGATGCCCGCGTCTATTTGTCGGGCCCGATGGACTTCGTCGCCTCGCGTGCGGCGGAGCAGAAGCTCGGCTGGCGTAACCGCGTCGGCGAATTTCTCAATGAGTTCGGCGTGACGGTATTCGATCCGTGGTTTAAACCCGAACTGCACGGCCTGCAGGAATACGGCAAGGAAGACGAAACCACCGCCGGCGCGCGGGCGGACTGGACCTTCGAGTCCGGCAAGGCCGGCGCGGCCAAGCGATCGTCCTGCAGCGAGCGGTTCTGGCCGGCGATGCACATTGATCTGCGCATGGTCGACACCAGTGATTTCGTCGTGGCGTACTGCCCGACGAACATCTACAGCGTCGGCACGCCGCACGAGATCATCCTGGCCCGCCAGCAGCGTAAGCCCGTGCTATTCGTTAGCCCGCACATCACCTTCAGCGCACTAACGGCCTTGCGGGATCATCTGACATCGACCGGTGATCAGACTGGCCTGGACATGCTGGCGCGGCTTCAAAACGAAGTGCCAATCAAAGAGAACCCGACGGCCGCGCCGAGCCTCTGGTACATGCCGCTGATCGGCAGTGAGCACTTCTTTGATGGCTTCGGCTTCGCCGCCTACAAGCAGCGCTTCGGCTGGCCGGACATCCCGCTGGACGAGCACGAGAAGCGCCATCCGCCCGAGCGGCCGCTGTTGCCGTTCATCGAAAAGCTGAACGACGATCTGCCGAAGAAGTGGAGCCGTCAGCGGCAGGACTTCGTGCCCAACGATGACTGGCTGCTTTGGAAGCTGAGCGAAGCCGAGGAAAAGGGCGGCCATCATGTGCAAGAGGCTAGGGAATAGTTTCGGCGAGAAAGTCCCGGCCGCCTGCTTCCCGCCGCCCCTCATGGCGCAAAAAAACGACCGCCGGGCTGTCCGATGCAGGGGGGAGCATCAGTGCGGGCCGCGGCGGTCGAAGATCGTTTTCCTGCGAAGCGAACAGGACTGTACTGCCCCAAGATGACGTGAAAATGACGCCAATGCAAATATTAATCGTTAAGCCAACGGTCGCGAGTTAGTCCCCATCGAACGGTTTTTTGTTTGTGCGGGCGTGAGGCCGTTTCTTCAAACGGCTTGGGGCGTTTGTCTGTCCGATATTTGCCGCGTTTTGGGTATCCCCGACCGTTTCCGGCTGGGTGGACGGTCTGTCGCTGCGCGGTGGCCGGCCTAGGCGATGAAGCCAAAGAATCGGCCGTCCGAGCAACGCGCCCGGACGGCCGATTAGCAAATCAACGGTTGGTAAAAGTATGCCTCAGGCGCGACGCCGACGACGGCCGAGCAGCATGCCGCCGAGCCCGAGAACGGTAAGCGTCGTCGGTTCCGGCACGGCGTTGGCTGACGCGAACGCAGTGATCGCATCGACCTGCTGCTTCGTGAACGCTACGGGTTCGCCCGTAACGCTTTGGCCGAAGTTGTTCTGAAGAACCAGGAAGTCGTTGAAATCGGTGACGCCATCGTAGTTGAAGTTGCCTTGGTCAAACCGGGTGCCCGGGGCATTGAAGTTGTTCTGCAAGACCAGGAAGTCATTGAAGTCGACCGTGCCGTTCAGGTTGGCATCGCCGGGCAGGGTGAGCAGGAGCGTCACGGTGTCCGTGCCGTTATCGCCATAGCCGATCGTTCGGTTAGCGGCGGCCGTCGTGCTGCGGATCTGGCCGGTGGTGAAGTTGCCGCCGTTGGTGGCATATTCGTTGTTCAGAATGGTCTTCACCTGCGCCACGGGGCTGCTGCCACTGTAGGTCAATTGCAGGACGCCGCCCTGGATGTCGGCGCCCCCCGCAGCCGTGAGCACCGGGGCCTGTGCAGCGGTGGCCACTTTCAACGTGCCGGCCGTGACGGTCGTCGTGCCGGTGTAGTTGTTGGCGCCGTTCAGCGTGAGTGAGCCCGTGCCGCTCTTGGTCAGGCCGCCTGCACCGGCGTTGCCGACGGCGTTCGCGTAGGTCACGTCGTTGCCGTTGGTGTCGATGACGGCGGTGCTGGTGAACGTCACCACGGCAGCCGCGGCGGTGCCGGGGTTCGTGCTGATGTCGCTGCTGCTGGTGAGGGTCGTGGCGTACTGCAGTGTGCCGCCGCTGAATCGCAGAGCCGGGTTCGTGACAAAGAGGCCGTAGTTCGCGCCGCCCAGGGCGTTGATGCCATTGATATTCAGAGTGCCGGCCGTGATCGTCGTGCCGCCCGTGTAGCTGTTGGCACCCGCGAGAGTCAGCGTGGCATTGCCGACCTTACCGATGGTGGTGATGCTGCCACCGTTGCCAATGACGCCACTGTACGAGGTGGGCAGATTGTTGTTGCCGATGTTGTAGACAAAGTTGCCACTACCCGCACCGCTACCGCCGAAGAAGCCGCCCGTGCCGCTCAGGCCGCCGATAGTGGCGGTATTCGCGGCATTATTCGGCTGGTTCGTGCCGGCCTGGCGGTTCAGGCTGGTGTTGGCATTGAGGTTCAGCGTGGCGTTGGCGAATGACGTGTTGTCGAAGGCGGTCGCCAAGCGAATGATCGTGCCGGCGGTCGGGACGGCGGCGGTGTTGGTCACGTTGATCGTGCCTCCGAAGCCTGCAAACGTCGTCGGAGTAATTGTGTTCGTCACCTGCTCGGTCGTGAGCGTCAGCGTGCCGGTGCCCGTGAGGCTGGTCGGTGAAAAGGTGCCCGAACCGCGATACGAGACGCCACCACCGCCCGTGCCGACGACGACCGCGCTATTCACCGTGGTAGCCGTCGTGCTGCCGAGGCGGAGGAAACCGCCCGTTTGCAGCGTGATCGCGCCGGTGCCGAACAGGCCATTCGTGTTGCCCGATGAATTGGTGCGGAGGGTGCCGCCGCTGATGGTCGTGCCGCCCGTGTAACTCTGCGCGGTCGCGAAGCTCCACTGGCCGTTGCCAGACTTCACGACCGCGACCTTGCCGCCGGCCACGCCGTCCGACACCGTGCCGCTGACGTTGTTGATCGCGCCGTTAGCGCCGGTCAGCGTCAACGTGGTCGTGTTGCCGGCCGTCGAAACGCCGCTCACCGCGCCGCTGATGGTGAGCAGTCGACTGGAACCCGGAATATCGGATTGAAAGGTGTAGGTGCCGTTGTCGCCTTCAAGCACGATCGGAGCGCTGATGGTCGATGCGCCCGTGCTTGAGGCACTGGTCGCGATCAGCAGGCCGCCACTGGTGAGTAGAAGCGGGCCGCCGCTGATCGTGTAGGCGTAAACCGACGCGCTGGTCGGCCCGGTCAGCGTGATGTTCTGCAGGTTGCGGTTGGCGTCGACGATGACCGAGAGAATCGACGACTGGCCGAAGGTGGCGGTGTCGGTGTTGGTGGTGCTGGTCGTATCGCCGGGCGGCGTGCCGGTCACCCAGTTTACGCCGTTGCTCCAGTTGCTGTCCGTGGGGGCGGTGCTCCAGCTGTCGCTGGCAGCAAGTGCCGGAATGGCGAGAAGGCTATTGGCCACTGCGGCCGAAGCGACGACTAAGGCCAACCGACGGTTGACGGGATTTAAACGCATAATCTCCTCCTCAAGGCACTTATTGAACGGGCTGGAAACCCAGCAATGTGTTCTTCGCCAGACAGACGTGAGGCATGTCGCTCCGCAGCAACCCTCTGCACCAACTCTAAATGATTGTCACGACTAGTCAATAATTTTCAGGTAAATTATCTTTTCATGCAGAAAATTACCATGGAATTAACCCGCAACTGCCCATGGCCGCTGTTAAAGCGGCCGAAAATGGCAGAATTCGCGCAAATTCGCGGAATGGCAGATTTCTGCAACTAGGTTTTTTGGCGGGAGACCTTGGGAGGGGACGGCGTGCAATTCTTGTGGAAATTGCTGTCGGACAAAGTATTCTGCCTAAGGTTTTGCGAAAGTGCGAGAGCATGTCAATTGTTCATGTTGCCCGCTTGGCGGGGGTTTCCAGTTCCACGGTTTCGCGGGTGATCAATAACCATCCGCGCGTCTCCAGCGATGCCATTCGCGCCGTGAAGGCGGCGATGGAAAAGCTGCAGTATGCGCCATCAGATCGGCGGCCGGGGCCGAAGCCGGGGTCGCGCTCTGGGGCGGCGACACGGACGGCCACGATCGCACTGCTGGTGCTCGGCACGTCCAAAGACCGGGCGACGCCCGCCTTTGAAGAACTGATGCGCGGCGTCTCCAACGGGGCGGCGCATTGGGACCTGAAACTCGTTTATCACCACATTGCCGACCCTGCATCGCTGCCCTCACAGGTGCTGGATGCTCCGATTGATGGCCTGCTGCTGCATGGTGCGTTACCGCCCGCTGCCACGCGGGAGCGGTTGCGGCGGTATCCGACGGTCTGGCTGATGGGCAATCGCCGCCGGCCGGACTGGGGCGACCAAGTCATGCCCGACACCTATGAGATCGGCGACAAGGCCGCGAAGTATCTCCTCAGCCGTGGCCACAGACGATTGGCGTTCATCAACCTGGATCAGAGCCATTGGCCGTTCCGGGTGACCAGCCAGAGTTTCGCCGCCGCGGCTCACGATGCGGGCGTGCCCTGTGATCTAGTGGAATCGGCCCGCGATAACGACAACGCCTATTGGCGGCAGTTCGCCATTTCGACGGCTGAAGACCTCGCCAAGCGATTTGCCGAGCTAAACCCGCGGCCGACGGGTGTATTCGTCGCCGACGACATGCAGGTGGCCATCATCCAGCCGGCGCTGCAGCGGGCGGGCGTCGCCATTGGGCCCGGTGAGGTGGAAATCATCTCGTGCAACAACGAACGGCCGTATCTCATCGGTCTGAGCCCCAAGCCGGCGGAAATTGATATCCGCGTCGAAGCGATCGGCTATCGCGGCGTGGAACGGCTGCTATGGCGGCTGAACAATCGCACGGTGCCGGAACGAATTCTCACAGCCGTCGAGCCGATCGTGCTCGATCACGACGGCGCGGTGTTCGATTGGACGAAAACCCTCGTTTAGCCGCCCGCCACCGGATCGTGGGATATCGTCAATTTTCACACCCGCGGCGTGCGCTCGCCCGATTCCGTGCGCCAAGAGTATGCCGGCTTGAAGCCGAGGATGCGTTTTGCCTTCTCAATGCTGAGCAATGTTTCGTTCGATTTAATGGCCGACTTTCGACGTACGCCGGGGTAAACTTCGTCCAGTAGTTCATCGTTGGGGCGGCTCATGGCCGTGTCGGCGTTGGCGATAATGAACACGTCCGCGCCGCACGTCGGCGATTCGATGGACAGCCGCACCGCCTGCGCGGCGTCCCGCGCATCGATGTAGCCCCATAAGTTCCACTTTCGCTGGCGGGCATCTTTATTGAAGGACGGAAACTTCGCGTAGTCGCCCGGCTCCATCACATTGGAAAACCGCAGGCCGATGATTTTCATCTCCGGATCCCATCGGCAGAATTGTTGTGCCATCGTTTCGCCGAGCACTTTAGAAAGGGAATACGCGCTCTCCGGGCGCGGCGCGTATTCCTCGTCCACCGGCACGTAGGGCGGCGGCTCATCGAACGGCAGGCCCAACACCGTTTCGCTCGAAGCCCACACAATGTTCTTGATCCCCAGCCGCCGGCAGGCTTCGAACACGTTGTAATCGCTGAGCGTATTGTTCCGGAACGTGGCCGCGTTCGGCTGCATTCGCGGGGCCGGAATGGCGGCTAAGTGCACGACAGCGTGAACATTTGTCGGCCCGCCGTCGGAAGCGGTGAGGGCGTCGATCGTCTGCCCGTAATCCGTCAGATCAGCAATGATCGATCCGCATAATCTTGGCGACGGTACCACGCGATCGATGACGAATACGTCATACCCATGTTCCAGCAAATGCGCCACGCAGGCCCGCCCGGCCTTACCGCTGCCGCCGGTGACGACGATTCGTTTTTTCTGTGTCATGTCTGTTGTTCCTGCCTTCGGGTTCAAGTGATCCGCCGTGTCGCGTACTGTATGCAGGTATATGTTTGAAGACTCTGAAAATGAAGCCGACGGCCCCGGTGCCGATCCGGCCAAGCGGGCGATTGAGAAATCGAATGAACTACGCCTGCATGCGGAGCTGGCCGCCGTGTTTGAGGGTTGCCGTAAGTTTGAAGCCGATATCAAGCCGGGCCTCGATCCGGACATGGCTCGCCAGATCCAGCGGGCCATGGCGAAGGCCGACAAATCACGCGCCGACAACAATCCGATCCTTCCTGAATCCGCGCTGACGGACGCCCGAACGGTGCTCGCCGCCGAAGCGTTCGGTCTGACCACCAACGACTACCACGTCCATCGCCGGCCTGGCGAGGTCATGATGGTCCGCTGGCTGGCCGGCGAACAGGTCGACACGTTTTACGAACGCCTGCAAGCCCACTTCGACGCCGGCCTGAACGGCATGCGCGAAGAACAGCGCGCCAACAATGAATGGAAGCAGGACGAATCGACGCTGAAGTATCTCGAGGCCCTGGATGCCATCGACGTGAAGCTGGCCGATCGCTACCTGCGCCAGCCGATCCGCGATCACGACTTGGTCGTGCTCTCCACGCAGACGGCGGACGAGATCAATATTTCGTACCTCGTCGATCACGTTATGGGCGCGGAAGTGGCCGACGTGGTCGGCCGCCGCGCCGCGCCGGGCGATGAGCCGTCGGAATCCGATCTCGCGTGGTTCTTCAAGCTCTTCCTGATGCGCGGCATGGACGACGGCGTTGAGGCGATGTGCTTTTTTACGTTTCTGCAGAAGACGAATGATGAGTTTGATGAGGATGATGACGACAGCGAATCCGACGACTAACGAACGGCCACATTTGCGGAGGGGCACAGAATATTCCCTCTCCCGGTATTGCCGGGAGAGGGTAGGGTGAGGGCTCCGACCGAGCGGCCCCGAAGGGCAGTCCCGATGCAATCCCGAAGCACCCCCGTCGGAAGCCCTCACCCGAACCCTCTCCCGGCCATACCGGGAGAGGGAGTAAGAGGCCGCTCGCTACGCCAATTGCATCGCGATGGCGATCGCCTCGCCCTAAACCGCCTTATCCGGCGGCACGTCGACGCCGCTCCAGATTTTCTGCTGCGTGAACGGCTGCGGGGCGTCGGCCCAGAACGGATCGGCCTCCGGCAAACCCAGCGGCAGAAAGATCATGCTGGCCAGATAAAGGCTGCCGGTGCAGATGTAGCCTTCGCCGATGGACGGCTGATGCCCACACAGGCCGATCCGCAGCCAGCCGGCATCGTCGTATGTGCCGGGGGCATCCAGTGTCCGTCGCAGCACGGCCGACAGTGCGGTGCGGACTTGCGCCGGCGGGAGGTTTTCCGGCAGCCGGTTCTGCAGGGCTACCTGGGCTAACAATTGAAACGCGCCGCCCCGGTACGCCAGCGACCGGCCGATGGGCGGGAACGATCCGTCGGTCGCAATCAGCCGTTCCAGCACCGTCGCCATGCGAATCGATCGCCGCTTTACATTAGCCGCCAGTGCGTCCCAGTCGCGGCGGGTCTTGCCGACTTCATCGACGACGTCCAGCATCATCGGGTGGATGACAAAGCTGTTGTAATAGTCCCAGTGAAAGTAGGGGCCGTCGCCGTACGCGCCGTCGCCTTTGAACCATTGCTCGTGTTGCTGCAGGGCGTAGTCGACGCGCATGGCATCCCAGGCTTCGCCGGCCATCGCGAGGAACGCTTCCACGGTGGCGCTGAACAACAGCCAGTTGTTCGCGCCGGGTTTGATGACGCGTGAGGATTTGATCGCCGCGATGACATTCCGCTTCACCGCCGCATCGAGCGGTTGCCAGAGCAGCGACGGCGCACGAAGAATGGCCTGCGATAGAAACGCGGTATCGACCAGGGACTGCCCGCCATCGCAATAGTTCATGAAATCCGGCGATGCCGGATTCGTCGCATGATCGAGCGCGAGAATGGCCATCTCAGCCAGTTGCTTCCGTTGCGGCTCGGGCGAATCGGATGCGAGCCACGGCGAGATGCCCGCCATCAGCCGGCCGAAGGCTTCGAGGTGCGTGTGCGGGCGGCGATCCTGCGTGGCGTTGGTCGAATGCTCGACCGCCATGCTCGCTTTCAGCTTCCCGGCCGACAGCGCGCTCAAGACCGGCAAGGCCATCCGCGTGGCATCATGAACCCAGGTGGTGCGGTCCGTTGCATCGGCGGAAGGGGGCGGCGTCATGCGGCGCAGTGTCGTGTGGGCGTCCGCGGGCGTCCAGATGTGGAACAAACGGTCTATGTAAGGACGCAAACCGCCAAGTCCGTTGCGCTCGTTGTTAACTCGGTGGATTGAGGGGCGTGAAAAGCGTTGCCTTGCTTGTTTTTACGCGTCATTTTTACCGCTGGCGGCAACGAGCGGTTGCCGCCAGCGTACACCTTAGAGAGGCCGTCCGCGCCGCGGAGGCTGTTGGTTTGAGCTTGAGCGTTTTGCGGTTTGGAGTGGTTATGAAGTCGATACGGATGGTTTGCTGCGGCGGTCTGACTCTTGGCCTGTTGACGGTGTTTGCTCCCGCGCAGGACGCCCCGGCCACCGCGCCGACCTCGCAAGCGACCGCCGACGCGGAATACAGCAAGGTCATTGCGCAGCGCGCCCAGGACGCCGTCGGCGCCGCCAAGATGACCGACACCGCCAAGGCCGACCAAGCCCGCGCCGCCGTCGAATCCTATTACCGCGACATTCACGATCTGGATGCCGAGCGCGATGAAGCGATCAAATCGCGCGGCCTCGCGAAGAATTCTCCCGAGGCGAAGGAGCTGGGTACCGCAAGGCAGACGAAGGCCGTCGCACGTGTTTCCAAGCTGAGCGACGATCTCGCCGCCGTCTGCACGCACGAGGAATCGGAAGCGATCAAAGACAAGATTGTCTACAACGTCCGCCCGATCACCATCGCCGCCTACAACGACGAATTGCCGAAGCTGACGGATGAGCAGAAGAAGTTCATCGCCGACGCGCTGATGGAAGGCCGTGACATGGCCCTCACCGGCGGCACGAGCAAAGAGAAGCACGAGTGGTTCGGCAAATACAAAGGCCGCATCGGCAACTACCTGGCCAAGCAGGGTTACGACATGAAAGCGGAAGGCGCTGCATGGGCCGAACGCATTAAGGCTGCAAAGCAGGCAAAATAGCGGCCGGCTCGGTGATCGCACGAGCGGGCACAATGAGATCGTCGCGATCGTCGGCGGGAAGATCAGAAAGGGCGATGCGTTTGTCCCGTGGCGTTGTCCCGATACTCACCCATAGCACCACCAGCACCGCCACCAGGATCGCCCAGGCTAAATCCGGGTGCGTGGCTTCGAGCAATCGATACAACGTATTTCCGGCCGAAGGTTCAAACCACGTCGGCTGCCAGGCGTGCAGCTTTTCGCCAAACGGGCCGCGGCCATTGCGGTTGAAGTCGAGCAGCACGTGCGTGACCTGCATCCATGTCGCCACCGATAGCAGCATCGCCAGCGCCGCCATGCCGACGCTCTGACCGATCCAGATCATGCCGATCGCGGCGACGTAAATCAGGTAACGCTCGTGGATCTGCGGCGAGAAGGTGAAGAACATCAGCCATGGCGCCGCCACGGCCACCAGCAGCCGCGGATCGCGCCGCCGCGCCTGCCGCGCGACAGCCCACAGGCACGGCACCATGAACAGCACCATCAGCCCGCGCAGCAGTTGGCCGATGCTGTAAAGACGTTCGGTTTTGATCAGGCCAAACAAATCGCCCGGCGATAGGACCAAGGCGAGATCACTCACCTGATCCCACCGGTATCGCGTCTTCAGCAGGCCGGGCAGATTGTCCGTTAAGCCGGTCACCATCTCCTGCCAATGGCGTGTGCCGAATTTGATGCCGCAATCCCACCAGGCGTTCGACGCACCGAAGTAATACATGCAGGCGAAGAGTGCGATGGCGGTCGCCGTGGCCACCGACAACACGTGGTCGCCCCAGCGGAAGTTGCTGAACGCCGCCAGGAAGATCGCGCCGTAGCCGGCCAGCAGCACCAGCGCCGTTTGCCATTCAAAACGGTGCACCGCCGGCCACATCACCAGGGCGGCCGCCAGCACGCACGAGACGACCCGAACCCACATGCTCGGCCGCCGTGTTGCCCAGGGCAGGACCGCCGCCGAGAGGAACACGCCGCATACCCATGCAATGGCCGGCCAGTTCCAGAGGCGCTTCGCTATGAACGGCGCAAAGTCGTAGGAACTGCGAACCTTCTCCTGCGCCGCGTAAAGCTCGGCCAGCTTCGACGCTTCGATGTAGGTCACCATCCACGGCGTTGCGACGACACCGACACTCACCAGAACGCCGCAGGCGAATCGCAACCCGCCGCGCCAGTTTCCATTCAGCAGCGTCCATGCGAGAAAGATCGGCAGGCCAAAAAACAGCTGCCCTTTGAACATCGCCCCGAGGCCGATGGCGATGCCCGCGAGCGTCCATCGCTCATACAGCGCGGCCAGCAGCGCGAGCAGGAACATCGGAATCAGCCAGATGTCCCACGTCGGGTAGGCGTGGCCGTTAAGGATCATCGCCGGGTTAAACCACAGCAGCAGGGCGGCCAGCATTCCGGCGAACCAGCCGGTAAACGGCGGGTGGCGCTCGAATGGTTCGCACGGCACGGGTTGGCCGAGCATTCGTTTGCACAGTTCAGCCGGCCAGGAAAGCACCGGCGCCGGCCGCCGCGCCAGGATCAGCATCCGGCGAACGACGAAGAACGCTGCACCGGCCGCCAGCAGTTCCATGCCGGTGTTGAAACAGAGCACCGGCCAGTTGAAGTCGTAGGTGTTTTGCCATTTCTTGGCGTCAGATGGATGCGTCCGCGCCCATGTCGTCATCACGCCGAGCCGCAGCGGCGCGTAATCCAGCCATAGCGGCCATGCCGGCTGCTGATGGGCCATCTTTTCGTACAGATTCAGATACCCTTCATCGCCCGACCCTTTGTAACCCCAGTCATAGCCGCGATTGATGTCGATGAAAAAGTGAATGTCCTCAGACTTATCCCACGTCCACCGCCGCAGCCGCAGGCCGGGCGAGAGGGCGGATGCGATCACTGCGAGCGTGACCAGCCAGATCAGAACATGCCACGCGATAGGACGAAACTTGCTGCCAGTCAGTACGGTCGGCGGGCACGATTCGGCCATGCTGCGCATTGTGGTCAATGCGAAGGGCAAGGCAATGCGTGTCCTGTGCCGGGTTGTATGCACAACGTGCCGGACACCACTGCCCTTTGTATAGTGGCCCGGCCCGCGATGCGGACGATTTATGAGTATGCCTGCGCCTGAATCTCAATCTGTCGACCCTGCTGATGCCGAAATCCCATCGTTGAGAGAGACCGCAACGGCCCGTTCGGTCCATACGCCGCGCGGCCGTTGGGTGATCGACGTCATTCTGGTTATTGCGTTGTGCAGCATTGCCATCGGCTTGGATTGCACTCGCCGTGCCGTGCCATCGCCGGTTTATCCGACAATCATGGCCTTGCCGCCGGACGCGCAAACGAGTGAGCCGCCGTCGATGGACGAAGTGTGGCAGCTGGCACTGAGCACCGGCCGTGGCTCGCCGTTCGACGCATTCCCGCGGGACACGTTAGTTCGAAATGTTCCCGCGTGGACGGCCGTTCAGGGTAGTCAGCCGTGGTGGAAGATCTGGACGAATTTGGGGCATGTCACCCATCCGCCGCTGTACTTCATTGCGCTTCACGGTTGGCGGTCGCTGTTCGGAGATAGCGACAGCGTGGCGATCGCGTTGTCGATGGCATGGTCGTGCGTCACGCTGGTGTTTATCTATCTGGGCGTGCGACTGGCCCTCGGCCGGTCCGCGGCGTTCTGGTCGGCGGCGGCATTCGCAGTCGCGCCAACGTCCAGTTATTTCGCCATGGAAGTGCGCAGCTATTCGATGTTGACCGCGGAAGCGGCGATCGCGATTTGGCTGCTGGTACGCCTGACGCTCCACGGCCCACGGAACCGCGACGTCATCGGCCTTTGCGTGACGCTACTGGCGTGCATGCTGACGCATTATTTCGGCGTATTTGCCTGCATGATTGCAGGATGCTACGCACTTGCCGTCTCCGGCCGTCACTGGTTGCGCGTTTTGTCGTTTGGCTTGATCACGGCGGGCCTCTACGCAGCGATCTGGTTGCCGAGGGCGCTCGAGCAATATCACTTCGTAACCGCGGGAATCGAGTTTTTGGAGGCGGCTCAGCGCCGGCCGTGGTGGTCGCTGGCATTAGCCCTGACTTTGCCGTTCCGCCTCCTGGCTGAAGCTTGGACGTGGCCGCCGCTGGGCATTTCGGCATGTGGCTGCTTTGTCATGTTGCTGGGCGTGGGTTGGGTCGCCGTCCGACGGCCGTCGGTGCGGCCGTTCGCCGATTGGTATGCCGCTGTGGCCGGCTATCTGCTGCTGACCGACGTGCTCCGGCAGACGCAGCAACTGGAGTTCATCCGCTACGGGGCGGCGGCACAGCCTGCGGTGGTCATTTTTGTGCAGTTGATTGCGGTCGGCCTGGTCGGCCGGCAGTGGCTATGCCATGTCGCGGGCCTCGCCCTTTGTGCGGTCGCGTTTATCGCTCAACCCAATGCCATGCGGCACGACGCGCCGGTCTTCACGTCGGCGGCCCTTGCGCTGGCCCCTCGAATGGCCACGGGCGACGCACTGCTCGTCTACGCTGATCCGGCCGTGAAGCACACGGTGTTTGCACCAGAGGCGCTCGTCCTGGAGTTTTCACACGTTCCGGGATGCTTTCCCCGCGATGCCGTGCTGGTGGAACATCCTCCGACGGCGGACTTGGATCGGGCCCTGCGCGGGCGTCAGGCCTGGCTCGTTACGGTGACCGATGAGGTCGATGTAAGTCGCCTGCTGCCCGGCGCAAAGGTCATTGGACAGGCCGAATACTGGCTGGCGATGGATGCGTCTGGACCGCAGATAGCTTACCGGGTTTCGTTTCCCGATGTGCCGGCGACGACGGCGTCCGGGTTGCCGTGAGGCGTAGCGGTAGTCGGGACCAGGTGCGGTTCACTCTGAGCGAGCAATTGATGGATGCCCGGTCGTGGGCGGGCGGTGACCAGCCACTGGAACGCGAACGCGCCCGGCCAGGTTGACGCGAGGGCCTGGGCGATGGTTCCGAAAAACCGGCCCTTCCTACCGCCCATCACGGCTTCGAACGGCGCGGCGATCGGCGCGATTTTTTCGACCTGATATCCGCTCTCATCCAAAGCCCGTCGCAGGCTCCTGCGTGTAAACAGCCGCTTGTGCGTGATATCGAGAATGCCGCGTTCGGCGTAATTGAATCGGCCCAGCAGCAAGTTCAATCGCACGCCCATGAACGCGACATTCGGCGTGGTAATCACGACCAATGGTGGGCAACGCACCGCGGCGGTGGCCTCGCTACGATTGCGCAGCGAAATCAGAAACCGTTCCGGCTCGGCCAAGTGCTCAATAACATCGAGCAATAGCACCGCGTCGTAGTCGAAGGCGTCCAACGGCAATTCGTCGCGATCAAGATCGGCCCGCACAAAATGGTCCAGCGTTCCCTCGCTGGGGACCTGGGCATCGACGCCCGTGACTTCGCAACCGATCTTCCTCAGCTCGCGAGCTACATGGCCGGGGCCGCAGCCCAGATCGAGCACGCGGGCGGGGTGGTGTAGCTTAAGCAGTTCGATGGCCCGCGTGTGCGATCCGTAAAGCGTGTGCGTCTTGTCGCGATAGCGGTTGATACTGAGATTGCGGTATCTCAGCGAGCACATCATGCCCATCTGGTGCAGGCGAAACTGCAGCGTCGCGAGCATGACATCGGCGGCATATCGCCGGCCATCCACGTGACAGCGCTCTTCGCCGTAGCGTGTCGGGATGGGGAACTGTTCGATCTTCGCGCCGATATGGACGGCCTGCAGCAGGATCTCTGTATCGAAGTGAAAGTCGTTCGTGTTGACCTCAAACGGAACGGCCGCGAGGTATCGCGTGGCGTAGCCGCGGTAGCCGGTGTGCCACTCGGCGAAGCGCTGGCCGGTGAGGCGGTTTTGAATACCGGAGAGGATGCGGTTGCCGATGACCTTGTACCAGGGCATGCCGCCGGCGCGGGCGGAGCTGATGCGGTCCATGCGCGTGCCGAGGACGACGTCGGCATCCGTCGCATTGAAGGTTTCGATGAACTTCGGCAGCAGCTCCGGCGCGTACTGGCCGTCGCCGTGAAGGAGGATGACGTTGTCGTACCCGCGATCGATCGCGATGCGATAGCCGAGCTTCTGATTGCCGCCGTAGCCTTGGTTGACGGGGTTTCGCAGGATGGTGATGCGGCCAGGATAACGGTCGGTGGCCCAGGCGGTGGCGGTCGCGACGGTGTCGTCCGAGGACGCGTCGTCAATGACCAGAAAATCGACGTTCGGGTCTTCCCAAATGGCGGCAGGGACGCGCTCGAAGACCGACGCGATGTGCCGCTCGGCCTGGTAACTCACGATAAACACCAACGTGCGGCGACGGCCGCCTTCCTCAGTCATGACCAGAGTTTAGCGAATCCGGTGACGCGCTGACGAGTGGCGGCAGTAAGGAAGTCGGTGTGCAAAAATATTGCTCCCTCGTAAGCAGCCTATTTCGCCCGTTCACGCCTGTTTTATGTAGGTCTTCCGCCGATAC
>JAQGHK010000520.1 GCA_028288875.1 Phycisphaerales bacterium
GATATCTTGCCGGTGCGCCGCGACGGCCGCCACGCAGGCCGCGCCGAGGCTGATGCCAAAGAGCGAAAGCGTTTGCGTCGCCATCGGTTGCTCGGTGCGAATGGCGTTGATGATCTGGTCCAGATCATCGCGCTCGTAATAGCCGGCCGTGCTGTGCGTGCCTTCGCTTTCGCCGTGCGCCCGAAGATCGACCGCGAGTATATTCCAGCCGAGGGAGTGCCATGTCGGTGCCCAGGCGATGCCGCCGACCTTCGCGTCGCCGTAGCCGTGCACGATAACGACGGTGCGCGTGGATGGGCCGGCCGCGGGAATCCACCAAGTAGTCAAACGAAGCTGGCCGCCGCTGCGGGCATCGCGAACGGTGAACCCCATTGGCGTGAACGACAGGCCTAGGTCTTGCGGGCTGGTTCGGTTCACGCGGACGAAGGCGCGGTGCTCCGTCATTCGCCGCGGCGAGAGCAGATGCCGGGCCATGAAAAAGATGAGGATGCTCACCCAGGCCACGGCGACCGCAAGCAGAAAGATGGCGAGCGTGAGGTAAGACATCAGGTCCCCTCTCCCGTATTCAACGGGAGAGGGGGAACAGAGCGGTATACGGGATGGTGAGTCCTCAGGCTGGCGTGACCCATTTGGCGTTCTTAGCGCCTTCATACATCGCCGCCATCACCGTCGAGCGGTACGCCGCCTCACGAACCGTCACCAGCGGCACGGCCGGCGTCTTGTCGGTGATGGCTTCGAGGAACAGTTCAAACGCGTGCGGGGCGGCCGGCGGGAGGTCGGTGTGCGGGGTGCTCAGGTCGAACTTGCCGTCCTTGGTCACATACAGCTTGCCGTTGCTGACCATCGCCAAGCCCTTGGTGCCGCTGACGAGGAAACGCACCGGGTCGGCCACGTCCACCCAGCCGGCGGTCAAGGTCGCGGTCACGCCGCTCTTGAAGCGGATCAGGCCTTGGCCGCTTTCATCGCAGCCGTAGGTGTTCGTGACATTATCGATCTGTGCCGTGACGCGGGCGACGTCGCCGAACCAGCTGATCAGGATGTCCAGAACGTGGGTGCCGAGGTCGCCGAATGCGCCGACGCCGGACTGTTTGACGTCGGTCATCCAGTTCCAGTCTTCGGCCGGGGCGTCGGGCTTCTTTTTAAACCAGTCGCCGATCGCGCCGCTGTGGGCGTTGGAGGCGGTGGCCTTGGTGATTTGGCCCAGCGCGCCGCTGTCGATCAGTTTCTTGATCGCCTGCACGGGCGCTTCAGACCGCATGAAGTAGCCGGTCTGGAAGATGACGCCGGTGGCTTCGATCGCGGCGGCCATTTCGGCGGCGTCGGCGTGGGCCATGCCGAGCGGCTTCTCGACGAACACGTGCTTCCTGGACTTGGCGACGGACGCCACCAGCGGCGCGTGGCCGTCGGTCTGGCTGGTGATGACGACGGCGTCGGCCGCGGCGATGGCTTCATCGGGGCTGGCCGCCTCGCGAGCGCCGGTGGCCTTGGCCCAGTGCGAGCGGCGGGCGGGGTCGGCATCCCAGACCGACGCCACCTGCACGTCGGTGTGCTTCTTCAACATGTTCACGAAACCGGGCACATGGATGTGCGCGACGCCGACGAAACTGATCTTGGTCATCCTCGAATACTCCTTAAAAGCTGACTAAATGAGACAGTCAGTTTATGAACCCGGCAACGGCCCCGCCACTTCCGCCAGCAACGTGGCCCGCTCTTCAGGGGTGATCATGCGGAAGGTAATCGACAGTTTCCCGTCGGCCACCACCAGTTGTGTAATTCGTGTGGCAACCCAGTCGTCGCCTTGAAGCCGGCCGGTGAGGAACGCATAGGGCGAAACCGCCCGCCCGGATACGATTTCCAGCAGCAGCCGGCCGTAATAGGCCTCGGCCGTGTGGCCGGGGGCGGCGTCCTGGTCGTCGATTCGTGGCGGTTTCGCGACGGCCCAGCGGGCCTGCAGCGACCCCCGCAGTTTCGCGGCCGGGTCGCCGACGATCATTTTGACGGCCGCCATTGGCGCCGGCTGGTTACCGATCTTCAGCCCGCCAAACGCCACCGTCGGCAGGCCGTTCGGCGGCTGAACGACGTCCAAAGTCACCGCTCCCGCCCGCCCCTGCGGCGTGTAGGTGGCCGCCAGGCTGATTTCGCCCGGCAGCAACTGCACCCGATAGGTTTCGAAATCGCCGCGAATATTGTCGAACACTTTGGCCAGCAAAGCGTTGAGTTCGGTCTGGGTCAAATCGAGCGTGTAAGACTTCTCGGCGTCGGTCCGGGCGGCTAAATCGCCGGTGCTGGTGCGGGCGAGCCAGTTTTGCAAGGGCACGAACCGCTGATTGATGGCGGCATCGGCGACCGTGTCGGCGGGCGTCTGGTCGACGGCCGTCGCGTACCAAGCCGGCACGCGCGTAGCCCGCCACGCCACGATGGCGATTACGAGGAGAAGCAGGCCGATCACCCCCGCGATCGTCAGCGCAATGCGTTTGAACCACCGTTTCAAGGGAGGCCATGCTACCGGGCGGCCGATTGCCTGTCGCGGGGGCCTGTAGCGGGTGGTCGTTGTGGGCTTCCTGTCGCTAGACCGCGCGCCCCCGACCGCAGGGTCAAAGCGCGGCTATAATCGGACCATGGCGTCGGCGTCGATCCAATCCCGGGCAAGCGGTTTTAATGCCAGAACGGGCACGCCCACGCCTCCCAAGCCGAGCGTCGCCAATGCCGGCCACTCTATTGTCGAGCGCTCCGGCCCCGGCGATGTCCGAACCTTGCGGACGCTGGAATACGTGCTCGGTGCCGACCCGGCCGTCGTCCGGGGCTACGCAGCCGCCATCGACGACACCGTGGCCGCCCGCACCCTGACACTGGCCGACCGGGATCGCCTGATCCAGCGCGGCGAACGCCTCGGCCTTCGTCGGTTTGACGCAAACCTGGTCCTCGCCGCCGTCGAACAACGGCATCGCGTGCCACGACGCGTCACGGCCCGCCTGCCGGGCCAAGTTCCTGCCGCCCAAGCACCTTCCCCCGCCGCCTCCCGCCGCCGCTTCGTTTGGCCCACCGCGGCCGTGGCGATTGGGGTGCAGGTAGCGATTGTGGCTGGGGCGTGGTGGCTGGTGGCGTAAGTATTAGCGATTTTGGATCAATGGTCCGTATCCACCGCGTTGACGGAACCGGTACCGATCAGATCGACACGGCGTTGATCAAACGCGCGTCGAAAGAACTTGTCTTCGGAAATGGAGACCGGATCAGCGACTTCGCCGATTGTGACCTGCGATTTGGCGGAAGCTGCGACGAGAATCACGTCCAAGGCGTCATGGTCGGCCTCACCGACTATTCCATGGAAGACGAGGACGGCAACGAAGACATGCTCATCGCCCGTGACGAACCACTTGCAGAACGGTTCGCAGAACAATTGCAGGAGAAGCTAGGATTGCGATTCCAGGTTGCAGCCTATGCCGGCCACTGGTGAGGTCATGCCATCACCAGTGCAAACACGGCCTTGAGTACAAGACCGTGCCACCTAGATTCATTCGATCGGCGGCTCATTGAAATACACCCCGTACTTACCCAACACGCGCACTGTATTGTCGCGGTAGATCTTCTGGATCACCTCATCCGGCAACGCCAGGCCGCGGAGCATCGGCTGTTTGTCCTGATCTAAATCCGGATCGAGCACTGGGCTCGGGCCGATGTAGGCGGTTTCCCAGAGTTTGCGGTGGCACCACATGCGGCTGGCGAGGAAATCGAACTCGCGCGTGTCTCCGCTGACCTGGTCGCTGCCCCAGAGCAGGCGGTCGGCGTTCTTGATGATGAACTCACGCATCACGTCGCGGCGGGCGCTCACTTCGCGCACCATCCATCGCGTGGCCGACAGATCGAGGTAGAGATCGGGATAAGTATCCAGCAGGTATTGCAGGCGCGGCGGGTCTTCCGGGTTGCCGCCGAGGTGGGCGCCGATCCAAGTGTGGCCGCGGGTGGCTTTGAGCTGGTCTTCCCAGATTTTGTAGTGCTGCTCGCGTGTGCCGAACTTGGCGACATCGGCGGCGTATTTGCCGTTGTACCAGGTGTCAGGATCGCCGACGTGGGACATGAGGATCATGCCGCGGTCGATCGATTCTTTCATGACCTTCTGCACGCCGGGATGTTCCAAGGAATAGTTCCGCATCACCATCGTCTGCGGCGACACGTGGAACTTCACGATGCGGCTGCCGAGGTTGTAGAACGCCTCCACCCGCCGCAGCCAGTTGTCCACCCAGTGCGGCGACGGATCGACCCACTGCGGCATCGCAATAAACTGCACCCGCCCCGGCAAATCGCGGGCAACGGCCACGGCCTCTTCCAGCGGCGTCATCGTGATGAACGCGTCAATGCCAAAGTGCTGATTCACCCGCAGCCATTGCTGCTGATGGCGGTGGGCGAACAGGTGCGTGTGGTAATCGATCACCCACCCGCGCACCTTCGGCCGTGGCCAGGGTCGGTGGTAATCCAGGCCCAGCAGATTGTGGTCGGGCAAATTGGGAGGCTGCTGGGACGCGACGGCGGTCATTGAACCGCATCATAGCCGGGCGGCGGGCGAGCGAAATACATGGCCCGAAATGGCGAAAACCGCGGCCGCCGAAAAGGGGGCAATCCTAAGATCAGGGAGTCCCTTTTACTGGAGGTCTGCCATGCGTAAATGGATTCCTGCTGCCGGTCTCTCCGCTGTGGCTGCGACTGGGCTGCTCCTGGTGAATCAGCCGCACGCGGTCAACGCGCAGGTCGTCGCCCCGCCGCCCGCAGTTGCTGCCGATACGGTATTTCTATCGGGTGGCGTGGACGTGGAATACGCCAAGGGAGTGGAGGCGGTGAAGCCCGTCAGCGTCAACTTCCCCGGCCGCCAAGTGCTGGGTGCGGAAGTCATGATCAAGGGCTTTGATATCTCCTTTATCGATGCCGAGCACCCTGTTCACCAGCAGAAGATCAAGTTGGAGAACGTGCAGGTCAGTGGCGAAAGCGTGAAGTTCGACGCCCGCATGGTCCTTCGGGACAACAGCGGCGACATCGACGATAAGTACGCCGGGCATGTGGATTACGTGGTCATCGCCCGCGTGCGTTAGGCGATTTGATTGAACCGCTAAGACGCCAAGAGCGCCAAGAGGAAAGACGAGTAGTTTCTTTCTTGTTGGCGCTCTTGGCGTCTTGGCGGTTACTTCTGTTTGCCTTCAGCCCTTAAGAATCCACCCAATCAATTCGCGGAACTTCGCGGGGCGGCCCACCAGCAGGAAGCCTGCTCGGAACACCCGTCCTGCAAGCCAGACCAGGGCGACCGTCATCAGCCCACTCGACAGCAGCGCCGCCACCGGCTGCCACCAACTGATGGGCGGCGGCGTGGTCAGTCGCATCATCGTGACCAGCGGCGCGGTCAGCGGAAAGAATGTGCCGGCCAAGCCGATCGTGCCGTGCGGTTCGTTCATCAGCGGGCCGATGAGGAACATCGGCATCACCACGACCAGCATCATCGGCGTCATGAGGGCCTGAGCCTCTTTCACGTTCGTCGCCGCCGCGCCGGCCACGACGAACAGCGCGCCGTACATCATGCTGGCGACGATCGTGAAGACGATGAACCAGATCACCAGGCCGACCGAAAGCATGTCCAGCACTTCCAACTGCCGGGCCGCGACGGCCGCCCCGCCGAGATAGATCGCGCCGAGTGTCAAGCTCGTCGCCACGCCGCCGAGCAGCTTGCCGAGCATCAACGTGAACGGCGTCACACTGCCCACCAGCACCTCGGCGATGCGGAGCTGCTTTTCTTCAATGATGTTCGTCGTCAGCGGGCTTGCGCCGACCAGCACGACCATCAGCATGACAACGACCATCGCCACCGGCAGCAGCAGCGTGGCCGCTTCGTTGCTGCGGGGCTCGAAGGAGACGCCGGTGTCGGTCTTGCGCGCAAGGCCACGGGACGCGAGGACGTCACGGGAGGATTTGGAGACGGCCTCGATTGTCTCGCGTGATTGGCCGAGACGGGCGGCCAGCACTGGGGTTTGGATGGTTCGGCTGACGAAATCCCGCACTTCAAGCAAGGCCGGCCGGTTCGTGCTGAAGTAAACGCTGTCCTCGGCCGTATCTTCGGATGGCTCGGTCCCGGGCGTGGTCGTCGGCCGCGGCTTGAGAGCGTTCGGGCCGATTTCGACGACGGCCGTCACCTCGCCGCGGCGGACGCGATCGCTTAGGTCGAGCCGTGTCTTATCAAGGCCCGCCGCGTCGGTCGGCGTTTCGATGTGTTTCAGCGTGTAGCGAGGCTTTGGAACGCTCAGCACCTGCGTGCCACTATTTTGCTTTACGGCCGCAGTATCGAGCGCCGCCCACAGCGTTTCGCCCGGCGTCCGGTCCAATACCGCGATGGTCCGCGGCGTCGGGTCTTCCAGACCCTTCGTGAACGACTGCACGAGCACTCCGCCGCCCATCAGCAGCGGCATCAGGATCAGGCCGACGAGGAAGCCCTTGGTTTTGACGGCGGCCAGATATTCGCGGACGGCGATCACGAGGGTTTTGCTCTTCATGCGGCCCCTTCGTGCACGGTGCGGACGAACAGGTCGTGCAGGCTGGGGCGGGCGATTTCGAACAGCTCAACTGGGCCACGCTGCTGAAGCTCGCGAAGGATGGCCTGTGCGTCGGCCGTGGGCGTCAATTGCAGTTCGTGGTGATCGCCCTCGGCGATGGCGCAAGCGACGCCGGGGAGGTTGTCGAAGTTCGAGGCGAGGTTGGCCAACCGGACGCGAAGCGTATCGGTGTTATGGCCGGCGCGGATCTCGTTGATCGTGCCGTCCATCACCTTGTTGCCCTTGTAGATCATCACGATGCGGTCGCAGAGCTCTTCGGCGCTGGCCATGTCGTGGGTGCTGAACAGGACGGTGGTGCCGTTGTTTTTGAGCTCGAGAATGGCGTCGCGCATAACGTTGCTGTTGACCGGGTCCAGGCCGCTGAACGGCTCGTCCAGCAGCACCAGTTTTGGCTTGGCGATCAGCACGGCGATGAGCTGGATCTTCTGCGTCTGCCCCTTGGACAACGTCTGCACGCGCCGCCGGGCCACGCCGGGAAGGGCCAGGCGCTCGAGCCACTGATCGATTTCGATTCGGTTGGGTTTGTACCCTTTGAGGCGGGAAAGATACGTCAGCACTTCGCCGACGCGCATGCTTTTGTAGAGCATGCGTTCTTCGGGCAGGTACCCCACGCGGTCGTCGGCCGGGCCGTGGCGGGAATCGCCCAGGACGCGCACCGTGCCGGCGTCTGGGGCGTAAATCCGCATGATCAGCCGGAGCGTGGTCGTCTTGCCCGAGCCGTTCGGCCCGATGAACCCGCACAGCTTGCCGGCCGGGACGCGGAGGGAGAGGTTCTCGACGGCTACGAAGTCGCCGAAAACTTTTCGAACCCCCTCGATCGCGATCGCATCATCCATCGGACTCAGTCTTATTCAGCGGCCTTACTCAGCAGCCCGGACCGGGACGTCGTACAGCTTCCCGTCGCGGTAAAGTTCGACCTTCTTGATGATCATCGGCTGCTGGCTGAAGAACCCGCCGTCGTGCGTCGGATAAGACTGGCCCTTCTCGTTATAGATGGCCTGGAACGGCACGCTCTTGATGACCTTCGGCTCAAGGCGCGGCAGGTAGACGACGTAAGTCTGGTTGATCCAGACTTCGACCTCGGTCCATTCCGTGTTCGACAGATTGGTGAGGTCCAACCGGTCGAGGAAATAGCCGACTTCGGCGTTAGCCAAGGCTTGGCCGCCGCGCGGGGCGTCGGCCTTATACGGGAAGCGCTTGGCGGCGTCGGCGGCGAACTCGGTACTGGTTTTGCGCAGCGTCGCATCACTGTTCGGCCACAACTCGGCGCGGCCGGCGCAACCGGTTTGGGTGAGGACAGTCAGACCGGTGAGAACGATTCCAATCAGAAGGCGTCGCATGGAACTCCTTTTCGCAATCCGATTATGTTCGCGATAAAGACGAAAAGATAGGGATAGGTTCATCGGCCGCAGGTTTACACCCGCGGCCCTACCTTGCATAAACTAGATCGCATGACGCTCGATCCTTTATCCGACGCCGCCCGCATGGTCCTTCGCACGGACGTGAACACCGCCTACACCACGCTCGTGCCGCGCAAGTCCGGTTCCGCCGATGCGGGCGAGCGGTTACACGCCCTCTCCCCTGCCGATCTGCTGACCAAGCCCGCCGTCGATGGGAACGAAGCCGCCTGCCTGCTGGCGGGCCTGTGGCTGTGGCACGATTACCTGGACGAATCGCACAACGTCAGCCAGCAGATCGAAACGCCCAGCGGCAGCTTCTGGCACGCCATCATGCACCGCCAGGAAGGCGATTTTGGCAATGCCAAATACTGGTACGCCAAAGTCCGTGGCCACCCAATCCTCGCCAGCCTCGGCGAACAAGCCCGCGGCATCGTCAACCACGCGCCGGCGGACAAAGCCCTGCTACGTCTCAGCACCGGCAATTGGGACGGCTCGACCTTCGTCGATCTCGTCCAACAAGTTCACGAAAGCCCGTCTGATCCGCGATATGAGGTAGCGATCGCCTTGCAGCAAATGGAATGGCGTGTGCTGTTTGATCACAACACACGGACTGCATCCGGACAGTGAGGGAATCAGAGCGAACAGGATTAACCGCCAAGACGCCGAGAGCGTCAAGCAGAAAGATGAAACCTTGTCTTTCTTCTTGGCGTTCTTGGCGTCTTGGCGGTCAAACTTTTCCGCTTCGGGTCGCTAGTCGTTCATCGACCCGAAGTAATCCCGCACGGCCTTCTGGGCCTGCTTGCCGACGCGGTCGGAATCGACTTCATCGGCCGCTTCCTGTTCGGCGGAGCGGGCGGCCTGTTGGAGTTTGGCTTTGCTGTCCCCTTTCGGGGCATCGGATTTCACCAGTGAGCCGGCGAGCATGCGGCCCTTGTCGTCCTGAACGCCGGGGGCGGTTTTCTTTTCGACGGTGAAGGGGACATCGTTGCTGCCGGCGGCGACGCTGGCGGTGTGGCCTTTACCGGCCTTGCTGCCGCCGCCTTGGTTGGGTGCGCCGCCCTTGCCGCCGGGGCCGCCGGATTTGCCGTCGGCACCGTTCTTTCCGCCGTCGCCTTGCCCGTTGGAATCGCCGCCGCCGTTGAGGGCGTCTTGGGCTTCTCCGGCGGCCTGTTGTGCATCCTGCTGGGCCGCGGCGACTTGCTGGGCATCCTGCTGGCTGGCCTGCATTTGCTGCATCTGCTGCTGCATGGACTGCATCGCCTGCTGCATTTGCTGTTGTTGCTGCTGAGGTGATTGGCCCGGCTGCTGGCCCGGCTGTTGACCGGGTTGCTGGCCGGGTTGTTGTTGGGCATTGGCCTGCTGACCTTGCTGGGCTTGTTGGCCCTGCTGGCTTTGGCCTTGCTTCGCGCCGGCAGCCTGCTGCGGATTGGGGCCGGCGGCCTGTTTCATCGCCTGGGCCATCTGCTGGGCAGCCTGCTGAAGCTGCTGGGCCTGCTGCTGGCTGTTGGCTTGGCCCTGCATCTGCTGCATGAGTTGCTGGGCCTGCGCCATCTGCTGCTGCGTCGGGCCTTGGCCGTTATTCATTTGCTTCATGGCCTGCTGGGCCATTTGTTGAAGCTTCTGGGTCGCCTGTTGATTGCCTTGGGCGGCCTGCTGCATCAGCTTCTGCGCCTGCTGGGCCTGCTGCTGATTCATGCCGAGCCGCTGGAGCTGTTGCTGCGTTTTCTGCTGGGTCTTGGGGTCGCTGCTCATCTGCTTGAGCTGCTCGGCCATCTGCTGCATCTGGCGGGCGGCGTCCTGCTTCTGGGCGTCGGTCAATTGGTCGAATTTCTCGGCGGTTTCGCCAAGCTTTTGAATGGCTGAATCAAAATCACCCTTGGCCAGCGCCCGCTGCGCTTCGGCCACCGCACCACTTTCCATGGAATCGGGCGACAGCTTCGACAGCATCTGTTCGTTCTGCTTGGCGTCAGCGAATTCCTGCGTTTTCTGCGCCTGCTGGGCGGCCTTTTCCAAGTCCTGCAGGGCCGAGAGCGCCTTGCGCTTGCCGGCGTCGGGGTTCAGGTCGGGTTTTTTCAGAAGGTCTTGAAGCTCAGCCTTAGCGAGGCGAACGGCCGAGCTATCGGTCGACACTTTCGGCATGGCGTCGATCTTGGCGATCGCCTTTTCGATTTCGATCTTGGCCTTCTCCCGCTCGGCAGGCAGGACGCCCTTCGACTGCCCGGGCTTGGGCGTGTTGGAGGCGAAGACATTGCGCGGCTCGATGAACTGGCCAACGCCACCCGCAATAATCGCGACAAAAGCGGCTGGCAAAACCAGCCTCGGCATGCGCAGTTTGAACTTGCCCCGCAGGTCGACGCCGCCGGCCGATTGCTCCGCATCCAGCACAGCGGCCTTCGCGAATGGATCATTGGAGGCGCGGGCATGCAGGGCCGTGGAATACTTTTCGTTCAGGGCCAAACGATCATCGATGGCGGCGGCGGCCGTCATCGGATCGGGCCGACGACGTGCTGCGACAAAGAAGCCCCAGGCAATCGTCAAACCGATTAACCCACCTGCCATCGCCCACTCGTGCGGCAACCGCCAGGCGGTGAACGCGCGGACGAGCAAGTAAGCCAGCGCCGTGGCGGCCGCAATGAACTGCGCGCGAGCCCAGGCCTGAAGGAACAGGGCCATCGTCATGGTGTTGCGAACGGTCGTGATCTGATGGTCAAGCCGGCTCATAGGAAATCCCCGCGCATCCATTTTAGTCAATCAGCCGGGTTCTGCACCGATAATCTCTGTTAACTGAAAACGTTCGCGCGAACGAGCTGAATTTTGCATGTCAGACTTTCCCGAGGTTGGGCAACCCGGATGCGGGGCACTACAATCCGCGCTATGCCCGGTTATTCCTTCGAGACTTACGGCGAGCTCCAGCCGTGGCTGCAGCGTGAATGGCTGCAGACCAACGGAACGGGCGCTTTCGCGGCGTCGACTATCCTGGGCGCCAACGCCCGCCGATATCATGGCCTGCTGGTCGCGGCCACACTTCCCCCGCTCGGCCGCGTCGTGGCGCTCAACCGCCTCAGCGAATCGATCCAACGCAACGGCGTGACGACTGCAGAACTGGCCGTCAATCATTTTCATGGCGGTCTGAACCCGCACGGCGAGCGCCATTTGCGCCGCTTTGAGCACTACAGCACTACTAAATGGACCTACGACGCCGAGGGCGTCGGCGTGACGAAAGAGCTTCTGCTCTGCTGGGGCCGGAATATCGTCGGCATCAAATACGACATCGATCCTGGCCATGGCGGGCCGCTAACCTTCCGGGCCCAGCCGTTCGTCACGCTCCGCGATTTCCATAGTCTGCAGCGCGCCGATCACCACGCCGATGTCGCCTCAGCCATCGGCGGGTGCGACGTGCGCCGATGGGGCCATAACCTGCGCATCCGCTGCGATGGCGCGAAGTTCATTGAGTACAAAGACTGGTGGTACAACTTCGTCTACCCGTTTGAGTCCGAACGCGGCCAGGACGACACCGAAGATCTCTTCACACCCGGCCAATTCACCGCAACGATCGCCAAGCCGACGACGTTAATCATCTGGGCCGGGCTGGAAGCAGTCGACGGGCTGGATTGGGACACCGAGGCGAAAAAACGCCTCGATCACGCCGGCGACGCCGCGGCTCCCACACGCACGCAAAAGCGTTTGTTCCACGCCGCCGAGGATTTCGTCGCCGCACGTCATGATGACGGCCGCCAAGGCGCGACCATCATGGCCGGCTATCCGTGGTTCGCCGACTGGGGTCGCGACACGATGATTTCCCTCCCCGGCCTGCTGCTGGCGACCGGCCAGTACCACAAGGCCGGGCAGGTGCTCAGCACGTTCGCTGGCTATGTCAGCGAAGGGATGATCCCGAACAACTTCGACGATTATTCCAACCAGCCGGCGTACAATACGGTTGACGCCAGCCTGTGGTTCGTCCACGCCGCGTTCGAATACCTGCGCTACAGCCGTGACCAGGAAACGTTCGACCAGATCCTGCGGCCGGCGTGCCAGCAGATCGTCGACGGCTACAAGCACGGCACGCGGTTTGGCATCAAAATGGACCCGGCCGACGGCCT
>JAQGHK010000702.1 GCA_028288875.1 Phycisphaerales bacterium
CCTCCACCACGACCAAACAGAGCGACGGGACGAAGACGCTCGTCTGGGGCGGAGGAACGGCGAGCAGCCATTACAACGTCGCGACCCTGTTCGTTCCATTGGCCGCGCTCGCCGACCCGCATCGCACCACGATCACCCACCAAACCCTGATGGCAACGATTCGCGATGGCGTCGTGACGGATTACACTTTGTCGAACGGAAGTCAGGCCTATTGACCTGCCAACGAGGGGACAGGGGATCCCGATCGCCTGTCCAAGCTGCTCACGCAGCCAATGGGCCTGATGCGTCGTCCAGGAGTCGGTGTTTTCGAGCAACCGATTCCACGAGCGCTTCGCGTTCAATGCGGCGCACGTATGGTCCGTCGACTTGCCCTGTACGAACGTCGAACGCGGTGCCCGCGACGGCGTTGCGGTAGTCGATCGGCTGCATCCAGATCGGGCCGAGCGGGTCGGCGAGGAATTCGTCGAGCGTCGTCAGCCACGCCTGGGTCAGTACCGGCGGTTGATTGAGCAGCATGCGGTGGGCGGCATTGTTTCGTCGCTCGGCGTTGGCGAACACGAACAGCACGCGAAACGGAAAGAGTTTGTATTCGGACCGCGGCCGGCCGTGCCGGGCGGCGAGGCCGCCACGGCGGTAATAGTCGCCGTAGCACGCCGCCTTCGCGGCCACCACCGCCTGCGTTTCGGTGCTGCGATCCAGCTCGAAGAAGAACGTTCCCTCGGTCGCCCGGCCGTCGGGCAAGTGCTCGGTGATGCGGATCAGGCCGTCCGGCCGAACGATCACGTCCCGTCGGCCCACGCTTGGCGCAGCCCGAAAGCGGTAGAGGAGCGGCCACGTACAGAACTCGCAGAGTGTGTGGTTCGGCGCTAAACCCATCGCCTTCGCGAGGGCGGCCTTCACATCGAGAACGGACAACTCGTGCCGAAGCGTGAGTTCACTGACGCGGGCACGCTTCTGGAGGGCGGCCAAGCCCAGTTGAGGGTAGTCGGCCAATGCGCCTCGCTCGGCCAGGACTGTGAACGCCGCTTTGGTCAGGAACAGGATCGACGGCTGGTAGACCCGCCGCGGTCGCTCGGCCACAACGCCGGCGGCCTTAAGCTTCTGGACGCGTTTGGTCGCCGCCTCAAGACTGCCATCGAAGTGGAAGACTGCGGCGTGCGCCAGCGTCATGATCCGCGCCTCAAACAGACTGCGCAGCAACTGAATGTCGCGCTCGGTGAGCTTGATGGTCGGACGCGGGGCTATGGAGGGCATACCTCCATTTTATCACGACCGATTCGACGTCCGTGGCGAAGATCGGGGATAACGGCAAGACCAGCGCGATCCATCAATAAAACCGCCCCGACGCACAATGCGTCGGGGCGGATCAAAAGGCAGGGTCGGGAACTGCCTTTGACAATGTTCTTATCGACTCAAGGGGCCGCGCCGTGACGTGGGGATTTGTGCCTGACCTCTTCGGGTGCGTCTCCCTATATCCGACACCCGCTAAAACGCTTTCACGATGGACGAGTTCAATGCCCCGAAGTTGTTTTCCGTCCGTTGCAAACGCTTTATCAATGGCATAAGACGGTTGTCGGCCAACACATGTCTGGCCGAATAAGGATAAGTGATGAAAGAACGAGCCGTATTTCGAATCGATATTACGCAGCAGGCCGTGAAGCGTCTGATCGACTTCTCCCAGAAGTCCGGCGTGACGCAGATCGCCATAGCCTCGAACCTGGCCACGTGGTTCGCCACACAGCCGGAGGCCATTCAGAAGGCGATCCTCGATTCGGATGCCGATGGAGCGCGGCTCGTTTTAGAGCGGATGGCGCGGAAAGATCGCCCGCGTCGCTGAGCGCCCGGGGCACATTGCAGAAAAGCGAAGCGGGAAGGAGATGCCCAGGCTCGCCCAACCCGTGGGCTTGGGTCGCGGCAGCTATGCCGCGGCGCCGCAGTAGCGGCGCGAGTGAGCGGGGACGAACGCGATAGCGATCGGTCGCCGGACCCGTTCTTCTTTGGCAGTTAGTGGTTGTCGTCTGCTCGTGGGGGTGAGTTGTCGGGGCCGTCCAAACGCTGGCCGGTACGCCGGCCATTCCACGCGACAGCGGCGAGGCCCCGACTTCAATGCGTCAGGTCGAGTACGAGCGTGAGCATGTCCGATAGGACCGGCACAGATCCCGGAGCCCGTGCGGGGGACGCATTGAAGTCGGGGGCGAAGCCCCCCGGCAACTCACCCCCACAACCCGTTAACCACGCCGTTTACGGCGAAGTCGTCCCTTCCGTCGTGTGCGGAAGGGCGTGCGGAAGCTCTGATTTCCGCAACCCGATGTTCATCGTGTGGCGGACGTTCATTTTGTCCCATAGAAAAGCCCGCTCAATTTGAGCGGGCCTGTGTCTTTTGTCTTTGAAAGGCGAGTGTCCGTTAAGGTTCGCACAATATCTGTTTTGCGACCCATGGGCCGAACCGTGGCTCAGTTGAGCCGTTTTTGATTGGTCATGCCGCGCTGTTGGCTTGATCGAGCGATTCTTTGAGTGCCGCGATCACCTGATCCGACGTGAGTCGGGTCGTCATCGCCTGGACGACGACCGTGCATTTAAAGGCGGTGTGGAACACCCGCTTCGGTTTGGGCTGGGGAAGTGGACCACTTCCCTTCCCTTTCAACTCGTCGATCCGTTGACGGACCTCCTTTTGTGTGGCCCCGTGCACCAGGGACTGCACTAGTTCTTTCTGCTGCAATGCGTCGTCCGTGCGGGCGATGCGGATCATCGTGTCGTAGCTGACCGGGAGTTGGGTGGACCCAACTTCCTTGCGAAGGTTTTCGGGCAGGTCGAGGATGCGGAGCATCCCGCTCACCCAGGCCTTGTCCTTGCCAATGAGGGTCGCCAGGTCGTTCTGACTCTTGATGCGAGGGTCTTCCTCCATCAGACCGCGCAACGCCTCGGCCATTTCGACGGGGCCGATGTCCTCGCGTTGGACGTTGCTGATGATCGACTTCTGGCGACGGATCAGTTCGTCGTCCGGTTCACGGATCAGCACCTCGGCTTCGACAAGCCCGGCCATTTTGGCCGCTCGGAACCGGCGGTGGCCGGTGATGATGAGGTAGGTGTTGTCCTCGCCCGGCGTCACCGTGATCGGCTCGATCAAGCCCGCCGCTTTGATCGACGCGGCGAGTTCTTCGATTTTGCGGAATGTTTTCCGTTCGTTCCGCGGGTCTTCCCGCAGTTTATCGAGAGAGACGATCAGTCTTCCTCGCTTCTTGGTATTGGCATCGCCCAGCCCTTGTCGGACAAGGTCCAGACGGTTCGCACCCTCAGGCAGTTTGGTCATAAAAATGGTCGTTAACGATGGATAATGGGTCGGCGGTTTGTTCCTCCGATTCAGTAGGGATGTCTTGCGCAGCGGTCATTAGTGGCACCGATTCCCCGAGTCGCCCGAGGGCTTCGTCGATGAGACGGCTCATGTCCTGGGCCCCCTTGCTGGTCGGCCGCCAGTGCCAGATCGAGCCACCGTGCTCGTCGACTTGAGCCAGCCAGCCGCAGGTGCGAATCTCACTGGTCGCGCGCGGCACGCCGTAATCCTCCAACAGCCGGATCACGCGATTGCGCAGCCCCGGCAGCTTGGAGAGGTTCGACACCACGTGAAGGATGCGGTGTTCTTCCCCAGGCCGGTGCTGCATGAGCAGCTTATAGACATTGGCATAACTGCGCACGGCCTTGGTCGACTCGAATGGCACGATGAACAGGTCGGCCGGGTAGATGGCATTCTCCATCACCGGACTGATCTGGTTCGGCGAATCGATCACCATGAAGTCGTACGGCTTGGTCATGCCGACGATCAGGCGAGTAAACAGCAAGGCATAGTCATCCCGTTCGGTCATCTCCCGGCCGAGCTGCTCCAGGCCGTCGGAACTGGCGATAAAGTCCAGGTTCACGAATCGGGTCGGCTGGATCGCCTCGTCCAAGGCCAACTCCCCGGCCATGGCGGCCGTTAGCGTCCCTTCGGACGACAGACCGTCCCCGGCGCCCAGCCACTGCGTGACCTGTGCCTGTGGGTCCATGTCGACCAGCAGCACCTTGCGCCCGCGAGCGGACAGGCCCGCCGCCACGTTCATGGCAATCGTGCTCTTCCCGCATCCTCCCTTGGCATTGACGACGTTGATGATTTTCATAGCTTAAAACGATTAGTTAACTCACTGGCCTGCTGACGAAGCAGTTCACGGCGTTTTTGCTCTGAGGCCGATTCGTCGGGTTGGGTGCACCCAACTGGCTTCCCCTTCCCGCCCGGCGGAGACCAGTCCTCCTCGATCGCCCGCCGGAGCAGGCCCAGCGGATTGCGCGACGCCTGACGCTTCTGCACCCAATCGATCTGGCGCTGGATGCGGCCGGTCGGATACCGGTTACTCAGGTCCGCTGCCGCCCGGACATCGAAGCCAGCGACGCGGAGCTTCTGGAAGCCTTCTTCATTATTCAAAGATGCAACAGGAGCAGCGGGCTGTTGTTTGGAAGTGTTATTTATAGGTTTCATTTGTATGCCGCTGACCTTTTCGGTGTGGTCGACCGATTCACTTTTTGGTGCGGTGCCGGTGACTTTTTCGGAGCGGTCAGCCGGTGCACTTTTCGGTGTGCCCCCATGATCCGCCCACCGCAGCATGTAAGTGGCGGCGCGGCTGAGCCGCCCGGCGTCGGGATCGAAGAACCCGCGATCCACCCGCACGATGTATTGTGCGGCCTCCGCCCGGCGAAGGGCAGAGGACAGCACACGGGCACTCTTGATCTTGGTGTAACGGCGGAGATCGGCGTAGGAGAGCAATGCGTGCTGACGCCGCGCGCCGCGGCGGGCCTGGAACCCGATGGAGAAGCGGATGATCGCGCCGACGACCTGGATCACCGACAACGGCTCGGTCCGCACCACGACATCGAAGTATTGGTTGGGAATGTCGGTCCGGTTGCCTTCGCCTTCATAGAAGCCGGTGAACAGGTCCGGGTGCTTCACATAGTGGGGACTGCGGTCCCAGCGAAG
>JAQGHK010000538.1 GCA_028288875.1 Phycisphaerales bacterium
CGACAGTGAACTTCACATAAGCCCGACGAACGACGCATGCGTCGCCCCTACAGGCACGTTCGATCGCGCCCGCACCGGTTCACAAACTCGGAAAACAAAAAGGGCCCGCCTGGCGAGGAATTGCACGGGAACGTCCCGTGACACCCTCCACCAGGGCGAGCCCTGGGCAAATCACTTATTTCTTCGCCGACACGGGAACCAGGTCGACGATACCCACGTCGACATACTGGCCTGCGATCGTCTGATGGCAGTGCACGGCGATGCTGTTCTTGCCCGGCTTCAGTGCCGCCAGGCCGTTCTTGTTGATTTTCACGGTGACGTACTCGGCGGTGAAGCCCTTCGGCCGGGCCGCCAGGACGCCGTTGATGTAGACCTCGGCTTCTTCGTCGTGGTGCATCCACAGGCGCGGGTCGCTGAGCTTCTCGGCCGGCAGCGTGACGTCGCGACGCAGCCACACGTCCTCGCCGTTCCATTCCGTGCCGACGCGAGCGGCCGGCGTGCCGCGGGTGCCGAAGCCGCTCTTGCCGGTCTTCCAACCCTTGGCGTCGAACGACGGCTGGAACCAGTCGTCGCCCGGCTTCTCAAACGTGTACTGCCAGGTGGCGGCAGCCGTATCGGCGGCGGCGACGATCACTTTCGTCGCCGGGCCACGGAAATCGGTGACGGCCCAGTTGTCCAGCTTCGCGGTGTCACGGCTGGCGTACTTCTTCCACATCTCAGGATCGCGCAGGATCGGGATGAACACGCCGCCGATAACGGAGCGGGCCTGGAAGCCTTCCTTCTTCGGGGTGACGGTTTCATGCCAGTCGCCGAACGGCACGCGGACGGGCGTTTCGTTGGTCCAGCGGGCCAGCGCGTCGCTCATCTTCTGGAAGTCTTCCTTCTTGTCCGACAGCGTGGCGGTCCACATTTCCCAGTCGGCCTTGGTGTAGGTTCGGCGGCTGTCGAGCGGCAGGCCGAAGTTGTTGAACTTCGTGTTATAGAAGGCCCATTCCTTGTCGTAGACTTCCTGCGGGAAGATGTTCCAGCCGAAAATCTTGTCCCAGACCAGGTTGTACTTCTGGCTCCAGGTGCCCTTGCCCTTGTCGCCGAAGACCAGGCCGTAATGGTCGCCCTGATCAGACTTCTTCATCCATTCAAGCGCGGCGGCCTTGGCGGTGGCGGTGTATTCCTTGGCGACCTCGGGCTTACCGAGCAGGTCGGCGAGGTAGGCGTAGCTGGCGACGCCCATGATGGCCTTGGCGCTCAGGTTGGTGTTGCGGGCGATGTGGCCGGCAAAGTCGTCGGTGGTGAGCTGGTTGCCCGGATCAAAGCCGTTGGCCTTGAGGTAGTTGGCCCACTTGGTGAGCGTCGGCCAGTACGGCTTGGAGAAATCGGCGTTGCCTTCGATCTTGGCGAGGGCGGCCATCATGCAGAGCATATTGCCGGTCTCTTCGACGGGCATGCCGCTGTCCGAATCGCCGCCGCCATAGACCTGGCCGGTGGCGTGCGGGTAGGTGCCCAGATCGTGCGGGGCCGAGTCATGCTTCCAGCGCGGGCTGGAGGAGTAATCCATCAGCGGGCGAAGGCTGGCTTTGAGCAGGTTGGGGCTGAACGCCATCATCAGCGGGCTGGCCGGGTAGAGCACGTCGACCGTGGCGCAACAGCCGTTGGAGAAGTTCTCTTTCGAGAAGCTCAGCGGCTGGCCGTTGGCGTCGGCACAGATCTTCTGGGCGGCCAGCGACTGACGGTAGGCCAGCACGCCGATCTGCACGTACGACTCGCCGCCGAGCTTCTTCAGGTCGGCCACGAGTTCGGTGTCGAACTTCTCGCAACGCTCATTGAGCGATGCGTATTCCTTCTCGGCCGTCTGCAGCAGGTCGGCGAAGGTTGCGCCGTCCTTGGTCCAGTAGCCTTTGATGTCGGAGTTGAAATAGCGGATCGAGCCGGGGTTGTCGTCGTAAGCCAGGATCGCGTGAGCGGCGACCGGGGTGGCGGCGACCTTGCCGAGATCGAACGTGGTGGCCAGGACCTCGGCATCGCTTGCCGGTGATGGGTTGGCCGTGTGCATCGGCTGCAGCATCTGATTCTTTGCAAATGCACCTCGGCCGGCGTCGGCGGGCACAATGGTGGCGGCCTTGCTGGTGCTGGCAATGTAGAAGTAGCCCCAGTCGATGCGTTGATCGTCGCCGCGGGCTTCGAGCACGGGCTGTTCGACGGTGCCGACTTTCAGCGTCGTCAAGCCGCCGGCGGTGCCGGCTGCGGTGGTGACGACCTGGTCGGGCTTGTTGACGGCCAGCAGCGCGTCGGCATCCAGGTATACGGCCACGTCATGGGCGGTGTCGCTGGTCGACTTGGCGCTCCACGTCACGTAGGTGATCGGGCGCGACATGACGACAAGGTCATCCGGCAGCAGCGGCGTCATGAAGGTCAGCGTGATCTGTACGCCGGCTTCTTCGAAAACGTAGATCGAACGCGTTGGCAGCACGGTCAGGCTGACCTGCTTGGCGGCGGGCAAGGCGTCGGAGGCCGCGCCCATCAGAGTGAACGCCTTGCCGTCGATGCGGACGAGGCTGGTCAGGTCCTGCTGCTTCCCGGTCCAATGCTTGGTCGGCTGGCTGTTGAGCGTGTCGGCCATCGACCAGACGCTGAAGTACGGGTCATTGGCGATCAGCGGCACGGCCGGCGGGCGCTGGGCCTGGCCGAAAACGGCGACGCTGCTCACAGCGGTCATCAACATGGTCAGGCCTGTAGCGAGTTTCTTCTTCATGGTTCCTCCGACGGTCAATCAATCAC